>SVKY01000022.1 GCA_015068235.1 Oscillospiraceae bacterium | reverse complement strand
CGCCAAGAGCCTCGCTTCGCTCGGTTGCGCTACGCATACCCTGAAGCGGAGGGCATCCTTATTGCTCGCTGCATCCGCCACCGGCGGCGAAAAGCAAACGTCCCCACGCAGTGGAGCAAACCGAAGCTTTGTACGCATTTTCGATACCCTCGCTAAGATTCTTCGGTCGCAAGCTCCCTCAGAACGACATTACAAGGAGTGCATGCACAGAGCGATAAATCGGAATTTGAACGCAAACAAGCGAGGTCAAACGACCTCGCTTGTTTGCGTTATTATTGATTTGTTGTAGTTTTGCGTTATTTTGCTTCCATATAGGCGGCAACTGCATCACCGTAAGTCAGCATGGCGTTGACCATGGCGATTTCGTTCTCGGCTGCGGTGGTTTTTGCTCTGACTTGGGCGACGTAGCTTTCCACACTCCAGGAGACGGTCTGGGAGATCGCTGTTTCGCCCTCATAGAAGGTTGCATTGATCACATCACGCATTTCCTTTGCACCGACGTTCTCGTAGATGGCAGTGAACATGAGGTTGTTTTTGTTCGTTGCCGGAATTTCCGCAAGGACATTGCCTTCACTGTCCGTGACGATACACTTGACAGCGTTCGGGTCGGTTGCGGTGGTGTAGATGCAGGACAGGTTCAACTGCACTCTGGAGGTGACCGTGATGTTGGTGTTTACGGCTGCGCCGGTGCCGGAAGAAGCTGCGTTGTTCACAGCATCGGGAATTTCCGTGGTTGCGTAAGACAGCTGTTCTTCGGTCAAATCGGCGGTCACCAAATTCTCGGTGTTGTAACCGAGCCTGACCTGTGCGGCTGCGCCGTACTTGAGCATGTCCACTGCCATGGTTTTCAGCTCCGGAATGGAAGCTTCTGCATCGAGCTTTTCAACCAAGAAGCTCTTGATGGAATCAACAACGGTAGTGCCGTAATAGATCGTGCCGTCTTCACCGACTGCATAGAGAGTTGTCGAGAAGTTGTCGCCCATTTCCTTGGCGTTGATGCCGGTGTAGGTGACCTGATACATGAGCGCTTCGCCCGTGGTCGGATCCGTCTTGACGGTCATCGCCTCACGGTCTTCGGTCATGCCGTAAACCGTGGTGATCGACTCTCCACCTGCGACTTCTTTGGTGACTTCGAGATAGAAATCTTTATAAGTGTTGACTGCGTTTGCCACGATGTTATAGCTGACGGTCATTTCTGCGCCTGCAGAAATGGACATCGTAAAGTCCAAATCTTCATCCAAAACAGGGGCATTGGTGATCGCATTGACCAGCTCATCATCAACAGTGAAGCGCATGGATTTCGAGGTCTTATCTGACGAATCATAGGTGCGCTTGATGTCTGTCAGCGACAAGATGCCGCTGCCGCCTGCGTTGTAGACCGTGACGAAAACATACTTAGTTGTTCCCGAGGTCGTCCACAGACTTGCGGAAACATCGATGGGATAATACTGCGCGGTACAGCTTGTCAGCGTGCGATCCTGCTTCGTCGGCTTTGTGGCAGGCTTTGCATTCGTCACCGTAACCGTCAGGTTCACGGGCTTGCCGTCTGCGCTCTTTGCGCCGATGTCTAGGCTCTTCGGAATCGCACCCTCCACAACGAGCTTGAAGGCAATCGCCTGATTTGTTGCGAGGTAGGTCTCGTTATTCGGACCGAGGGATTGATAGGTGGCGATATCGGCCTCGGTCTGACCCTTTTCAATGTAGAGCGCACCTTCCATATCGCCGTCTGCGTTATACATCGTGGAATCGATGAGCATATTGCGGATCTCGGTAAAAATGGGACGCGACTCAAAATGCGTGTCGTAAGCAGGGGTTGCTGTCTCATGCGCGGTGCCGAGCGGATCATAAATTCGCACCGCATCAAAGCGGAATTCGTTTCCGCGGTCAAGTCCACCGTTGTAGTCGTCATTATTTCCGTCGTTGCCATAGTCATAGGCGGCATTGACGAAAATTTTGACCTGCCACGTACCATAGTCAAGTCCATGCACCGACAGCACCGGGACCTGATACAGATTGCGGTCAACGTCGTGCTTGTTCAAAACCGAAACTGTCTTGAAATAGGTACCATCTTCCTTTAAGATCACCGCACGTAACGCTCCCTGTTCCTTGCCGGTTTGGCTGATGATATCAAAGCCCGTACCCTTGAAGGTGAAATTGGACTCAGTATAAGCCGTGGCAGCGTCATAATTGATGGAGATGGCTTTCGTAGTCGCATCCTGCTTCAGGTTCGGAACGCCCATACCCGCAATGCTCAAGGTGCTGCCGTTGGAGTGGCGCACATCGTCATTATAAGAGGTATCGTAGCCGTAGGTGGTCTGCACGGGCGCATTGGCTTCGGTTCCGACATAGACATAGTCGATGATGACCTTGCCAAGCTGGGCAGTAGAGGGGCTCTTGATGTTATTAAACCCGATACGCAAGGCTGTAATATTTTCCTTATCGAAGGTTTCGGTACCGTTGGTAAGCAGTGCTTTCTTGAAGTTGGCATTGACCTTGATCGTGGCAACGACATAGCCTTCCTTTGCCTGATCTAAATCGAAGGCTGCTGCACTACCGCAATGGGCAAAAGCTTCGTTGGTTGTACCGGTGTAAACCTTCTTTCCGGAATGCAGGAAATACATTGCATAAATAGACGGATTGCTGGTTTTGGCATAATTCTCCAGCTTAAAGCGTATTTGAATGATCTCAGCCTCACTGGGGTCATATTTCAGGTTGAAGCCGGAAGTGATGCCTGTGCTGAGCTGCACATATGTGCCGGTTCTGACGAGCTTGCCTTCACTGTTATACACACTTGATGTGTCGCTGAAGGAAAGCGTACCCTCGTGCGTATCGAAGACAGGCTGTGTGCTGTAGGTGCTGTTGGCTGCCCATTGACCGCTCACATCACGGTTGATGGCATCGAAGGCGAGGTTTTCACGATAACGAGCCTGTGCCGTTGCGGAGTTTTCAAAGCCAATGTAAAGATTTTGCGGATTGACCTTTTCGAAATCCTCCTTCGTTCCGATGAAAACGTAGTCCAGCTCGAAGCTGCCTGTCGTATAAGCCCCCGTCTCATCGGTTGCCGGCTCTACATACTGCAAGCCCAAACGGAAACCGCCGATGGCTTCTGTGTTGATATAGGCGCTGTTGGACAGGGGGATATACAGAGAACGATAGCCTTCGCTTGCCGTTGCAACATTGATCGCTTTTGAATGATTGGTACCCGAAATCGTTGCACCGCTCGTGTCGTAGAAATAGATCGAGAAGTAACAATCTCCGCTTGTAGCTGTAGAGACGGCACTGTTGAATTTGATGCGGAAATACAGATAGTCATTTGCTTTTGGCTGATAATTCAGCTTTTTGGCGCAGTCGAACCAGTAGTAGTCGTCTGCGGCAGTAGAGAGCATTTCATAGCTCATGGAGTCGTTTGAGAAGTTGGGATTGGCGTTACGACTGGTGTTATATCCCCAACCGCTCGAGGTATCGAAGTTGGTATCACCCGAAGCACCGTCTGCGTTGCCACCGTAGATGGCTTTGTCGTAACGTGCCAGGGAAGCGGCGTTGTTGTCGAAGGAGAAGAGCAGATAATCCTCCGTGGGCTTATCGTCCCTCCAATGGATCGCCTCGGTGCCGTAGCTCAGCTCCTGCACCTCGTTCTGCGCCGTGCCGATGGTCTCGGTGGCAAAATCCGATCTGCTTGCGTGGAAAGCGGCAAGGTCTGCCTTTGTTCCGACAAAGAGATAGTCCAGCGTCATCTTGCCCGTCTGTCCCGAAGGCGCACGCAGATATCCGAAGTGAATGCGGAAGGCGGTGACCTGCTGTACTGCCTTGAACGCATCTCTGACCGGAAGCGTAACTGTCAAATATTCCCCATTCGTCAGGTAGTCATCAGCGATGGAAAATGTATCTGTAACACCGACCAAAGCCTTATCGGTTGCGGTTGCGAATTTTCCGTTCGCATCATTGAGCGTTTGGAAGTAGTTGAGTTGCACATAGGGTGCATTTGTCGTGCTGGTACGCTCGACATTTTCCATCTTGAAACGAAGCTGCACGACTTCCGCATTGGCAGGCTCATAGCTCATCGGGAAATTTTGCTGCAACTGAGGGCTGGTCTGCCAATAATAGCTTACGCTTTCTGCGTTGCAGCTAAGTGTGCTGCTCATCGTTCCGCTCTCGGCATCGAAGGTGCAAGCTCCCATTCGGTCGTTTGCACGGCACCAGCTTCCGATGTCGTAGTTCAGTTTTGCGTAATCTTCGGTGTCGTAGCGACTTTGATCGGCTTGGGTATTTGTAAAGTCGAACCAAACTGAGTCCTTATGGGGAAGATCCTCCTTTGCGCCGAGGAAAATATAGTCGAAGATGATCTTGCCTGTCACACCACTGCCCGTGGTGTTGATGTTGCCAAACTTCAAGTCAAAGGAATTTAGGATTTCCTTACACACCATTGCGTTGCCGTTGAGCATAAAGGTGTATGTCTTGAAGGTGTCGCCGGGCAGCGTAAAGGAAAAAGTCTGTGTTCCGGTGTGTCCTGTTACGCCGTCGTTCTTTCCATGCGAGCGCAGGTGGACATTTGCCTGCGTGCCGGAAACGGTCGTAAGATTCTCCGTCTTGATTCGAATCTGCAAATACTGGAGATTTTCCGGAATGTAGTTCAGCGGTGCATACTGAGCGCTCGCTGACCACGGGAAGGAGCCTTCTGTGTTCGTCATGCCGATATACGGACCGTTGCTGGATGCTGCTGAAGCGTTGTAATAGACGGCGGCGGTCATGGTGCCTTCGGTGTTGTCCATGGTAACATTGTGCATCCAGTAGGCTGCTGTGTCGAAATTGTAATTGTTTCCATAGGTTGCCGTTGCATAACGAGCCTGCGCCTCGGCATCGTTGGTGAAATCGAAGAACAGGCTGTTGCGCTCGGGTGCCTCCGACTTCGGGCCGAAATAGATATAGTCGAAGACGATTCTGCCCAAAGTGCCGTCGTCCTTAGTCTCCGCACCGCTCAGGGTAATGCGGAAGGTGTTGATATGCCCTGCGTTCAGGAAGGCGGAGGATGGGGTGTCCAATACCAGTGTGAGATATTCCTCGTTGGTCAGGTAAGCTTCGGGTAAAGAAGTGCTGTCAACTCTCTGATTCACCAGGTTATCGGAATAGAAGTTGATGACCAAACGCGCAGCCTTGCCTGCGGCAACCAATTCAGGGCGATGCACCATGTTTTCGATCTTGAAGCGAATCATAATGATCTCAGTGTTTTTCGGATTGTAATTCAGGAAGTTACCGTTCTTGAAATATTTGCCGAGCTGGACATAGTGGTCGGCAGAGCCGTCATATTCCGTGCCGTCGAGATTTTTCGTTTGCAGGGTCATCGTGCCGGCTTCATTGTCGAAGGTCGGATAATAATCACGTGTGGTATTGACCGACCAGTTGCCGACGTCATAGTTGGTGTGATCATAAAGTCTTGAGTCGTAACGTGCCTGATCTGCCTCGGTGTTGGTGAAGTCGAAGAACAGATGACTGTCAGACGCTTCGGTGTTGAACACGCCGTCTGCAAAGTCTGTTTCGTAGTACATCTCGTTTGCAGGCACGATCTGCACCTGCAAAACCAGATAATACACGATCTCATCATTGGCGCTGACGGAGTAGGTCACAAAGCAGCTGTCGATCGTTTCGAGCAGCTTGGTCATTTGGAAGGCGATCTTGTCGCCGTGGCGTGTATAGATGCCGTTGGCACTTGCCACCGATGCGCCGTCTTCCGTACAGGCAAGATTCTTCGGCTTGGTGGCATAGACATCGCCGTTCTTTCCGGAGATTTTCAGACCGACATAGCGCAGTGTGTAGGTGCTGCTGTCATAATTGATATCCTTCAGCAGATCTGTAGGATCAAACTCTACCGCTTTGCTGTAGTCAACGACGATTCTCGTTGGCTCCACAACGGAAATATCCTCAAACACCATGCCGTAAATGCTTCTGCTCGCTGAACCGTTGATGACTATGCCGCTATCGCCGTTAATATCCAACGGAATGCAGCTCGTTTCGACCGTGTTCGTGTAGCCGTCGAGGACGACCGTGTTTGTAAGTCCGCTGATCGAGAGCTTCGTATGCGCAGGAAGACCGACCGAAAACAGATTTTTCAGCTGTGTATCCGTCAACCCCGTCAGAGTGTAAACACCTGTCGCTAAGGGGTTGATGGTGGTCTTGGGATCGTTGACCGCCGTGCTGAGCGTGCTGTAGAAGGAGCTGTAAGTGGTGGTGGAGCTCGGCGTCTCATGCAAAGCGCCGCTGGTTGGGTCATAGGTTTGATATACCAGCTTTAGCCCTGCGGTGGTCGCCTTGGAGTTGAGCGCAACGGTGCTGCTGTTGAGCGTCACGCCCAAGGAAGTGTCCTTGAAGCTCAGATTGGTAACACCGAACTCACGGCGGTTGAGCAGGGAGAAGCCGTAGCCGATGGAGCTGCCTGCCAAGACAGCCGTGCCGTCCTTGATGTCTGCGCCTGTGGTGGGATCATACTGCTCCTTTGTTGTGATGACGCTCTCGTCCATCATGACGATGTTGGTGGTAAAGTGCAGGTTGATCGCCGTCAGATGTCGGTCACCGAAAAACATATCAAACGAGCAGATATCGCCTTCTGTCAGGTTCAATTCCTCCGCCCAATCATTCAGGTGGACCGTTCTCCTCGGAGAGCCGTGAATACCACCGATGTCACAGATGAGGTGGTCATTGACGAAGAAATAAACGTCGTCATCGCCGACGAATTCAAATTGAAGGTCTGCTTCCTCGTAGTAGACGAACGCACTGCGGGCATGCAGGGTATAGTAATAGTTATTGTCTTCTACGTATGTATTGCCGTCATCCAAACTCTCCTCTTTGTAGCCCGTGGAGTTCGCACCGAACCAATCCGGATGCTCAAAGCCGAGATTTGCGACGATGTTCAAACGTGGATAGCCGCTTGAGGCAGTTGTTCCGTTGTAGATACAACCCTCAGTGGCATCGTATGTGCTCGAGTAAGCGGACTTGAAGGTGTAGTTTCCTTTTCCGTCCGACTTCAGTCGAATTTTCGTCAGCTCCGGAACGACTAAGTTGTACGGAATATCCTTCACGCCTGTGTTGGTCTCCTCTTGACCGAGGAAATCGTTGCTCGGAACTTTGCCCCAAATATTCGAGAGCATATAATAGGCAAGGTCAAAGCACGTCTCGACCTGAGAAAACAGCAGCGTGCCGCCGTTGACACCGCCTTCGATCTTGCCGAGGGTTTCGTCCCAGCTTCCTACGGCAAGTCTGTCGGTCGAGGTGATCAGCGGAATCATTTGTTGGAAAGTATTGTTCCAATGCGCATCGTAATAGGTTTCATTCGGTCTGCTGCGGCTGCCGGAGAGAGCGGCTGCAATGTATTCGATGGTCTCGGGCTTGTAGACTACACGCTTCTCGTCGCGCGCTTCGTCGTAGTACAGATCGTCTTCGATCAAGCCTTTGATATAGAACGCATAATTTTCCGTCGTATCATTTTCGCCCCACTCGTACTCACCGGGTCGAGCGACCTCTGTGCCGTCGGGGAATTTCATGACCGCGCTGCCACTGGACAGAGAGTACGGCGCACCGAAGGTGTTCGTACTCTCGAACATGAAGCCATCGGCACGGAAATCAAGCACCTCAACGGGAATGTCGATATACGATGCCGAATTGGTAGCCTTGCCGTTAGGCTTCGGTGCTTCGGTCTGTGCCGTTTCGGTCGGCTCGGAAGCGATCGTGATCGTCTCCTCTGCAGCAAAGGCAGTCGGGGCACAACCAAGCAATGTTGCGATCAGTAGCAAAATTGCCATCATGCGCATGCATATCTTTCGTATTTTCATGCTGATACCTCCATCGTGGTTATCAAAGTAATCAATGCAGACATATACACATATCGACCTGCCGATATATATATTCAAGATAATTATAACACGACCGATAGTCAAATGCAAGACTTTCTCCCCTCCAAAAAGGGGGCGCATGCACAAAAAAACGACCGAAGCGAAATTTCTCGCCTTCGGTCGTTTTTTTAATTAATCTCGACGGCGGCTGACCATCAGCAAAAGCCGCAAAAACTGCGTTAAGCTCACTGCAAGCGCCGCAACGTAGGTCATCGCTGCTGCGGAGAGCACCTTTTTTGCGCCGATACGCTCGGCTTCTCCAAGCATATTGGTCTGCTCGATGGTTGAAAGCGCACGTCGGCTGGCGTTAAATTCCACAGGCAGCGTAACAAGCTGAAACACCACGCAAAAACCATAGCAAAATACGCCGATCAGCGCAATATAATAGAAAAACTCACTGTACGCAGCCAAGCTCTGCACGCCCATGAGAACGATGCCGATCAAAATCATCGGCATGGCAAGCCGAGAACCGATATTTGTCACGTTGACAATGGCAGCACGCAGCTTAATGGGGGCGTAATTCGTGGCATACTGCACGGCATGACCTGCTTCATGCGCAGCCACACCGACCGCAGCAGGGGTTGCGGCATTGTAAACGCTGTCAGACAGACGGATCACATTGGTCTTCGGGTCAAAATGGTCGGTCAAATTACCCGAAACACGCTCGATGCGCACACCTGTAACACCGTTTGCCGTCAAAACTCTCTGCGCAGCCTGCGCACCTGTCATGCCGCGCATATTTTGCATTTGGCTGTATTTCTTGAACGTGCTGCTGACCCTTGCGCTCGCGATCATCGAAAAAATGATCGCAGGCAGCACCAAGGCAATATACGTCCAATCAATGCCGTAATAGTAGAACATAGGCGACCTCCGTAATTACATCGGCTCCATGGCGTTGTGCAGGGTTCTTGTGATCGCACCTCTGAAAATGCGGTTTGCGTTGGTGTGCACCGTTGTCAAGGCGCCTGCAGAGTGCTTCATCTCCACCTTGCCTGCCATGAAGATGTCGATGTCTAAAATAAATTTGACTTCCTTATCTTCTACATTTCCACGCTTTAACATACCGGGTCCGCAATTTAATTTCAGCTGGCAGCCGCCGGGCAGGCGCACCTCGGAGGTCTGCATGGAGCGCAAAAATGCACGCTCATCGATATCATCGTCAGCCATGAGACCCAAATAGCCGGGCTGAATGAGATCGGAAAACGGAGCGTCCTCCAAATCTAAATCCTTGCGAGAGATCGCATTGACATATCTCAAGCCGATGCGCTCAAAGAATGCCGGCTTATAAACGGCGATAAACTGCGCCAAAACTGCATCCAGCTTGCCCGCAAATTCCTCCCAATTGGTATAAGACGGCGTTGCAAGCGCAATAAAATTGTTGGTCAGATTGACCTTCCAACGGCTGTCTGCGGATAAAAACTGGTAGTTGGTGATGTTGGGCTGTTCCTCGACCTTCATGCCGTTCGGACCATTCATCACCTTCGGCGGAAGTTTTTCCAAATTCTTGCTGTAACGCGGAAAATCTCCACGGATCAATTCCTGAAATTCTGCCGGCTCTTTGGCGCTGATGGACAAGATCGTCGGAAAACGAAGTTGGCAAATGGTCTCTAATACGGGCGCTTTTTGGTACTGGACCCGTTCGCAATCCTGAAACATAACGTTTCTCCTTTCATTTACTGTTGCAATTATATCATATTCACATATCATTTTGCAAGCCTCTTTACAAATCTGTTACAATCGGCAGTTTTCCTAAAATCTAACAAGACGTATTGATTGAAATTCCGATTTATCAGTGAGTTTTGTTTTTCAAATTGTAGGGGCGGACGACTCTGTCCGCCCCTACGGTGTCAAAACGAAGCCAACAGCCCGATCAATCGGAATTTGATTGAGTAATCGTATAAAAAATGAAAAAAGCCTTGACAAACAAGGCTGCAATCGTTATATTTTATTTAGGATAACGAATCCTAAAGGAGGTAAAAATGAAAAAAGAAAATTTCTTCAAACGCAATTGGCTCGTCATGCTCTGCGGCTTGCTCGTTGGCGCAGCAGCAGTATTCCTGACCTGTCAGGGCAACCCCAAGAACATGGGCTTCTGTATTGCCTGCTTCCTGCGTGATATCGCAGGCGCAATGGGCTTGCAGTCTGCCAGCGCTACCGCTGAAAATGCAGCAGGTATCGTCTCTAACTTCCGTCCGGAGATCATCGGCATCATCGCAGGTGCTTGCATCATGGCACTTGTCGGCAAAGAGTTTAAGCCCAAGGGCGGCAGCTCTCCCTTCACTCGTTTCTTCCTTGGCATCATTGTTATGATGGGCGCTCTGGTTTTCCTTGGCTGCCCGCTTCGCATGGTCATCCGTATCGGTGGCGGCGACATGAATGCGATCATGGGTCTTGTCGGCTTCGTGCTCGGTATTCTTGTCGGCATCATCTTCCTCAAGAATGGCTTCTCCCTCGGTCGTGCATACAAGCAGTCTAAGACCGAAGGCTTGGCATTCCCCGTTGTGATGGTTGCTCTGTTCATCGCTTCCATCGCGATCACCCTGTTCAGAACCTCTCTGTCCGGACCCGGCTCCATGTACGCTCCGTGGTACATCGCTTTGGCAGTTGCACTCGTTGTCGGTGCTTTGGCTCAGAGAAGCCGTCTTTGCATGGTCGGCGGTCTGCGTGACGCTGTCATGTTCAAGGAATTCGGCCTGCTGGCAGGCTTCGTTTGCATCATCATCGCTGTCATGGGCGGCAACCTGATCTTCGGTGACGGTCTGTCCTTCAGCTTCGAGAATCAGCCCATTGCTCACGACGAATGGCTGTGGAACATGCTCGGCATGAGCGTTGTCGGCTGGGGTTGCTGTCTGCTCGGCGGTTGCCCGCTTCGTCAGCTCGTCCTGGCAGGTGAGGGTAACTCTGACTCCGCAGTTACCGTCTTCGGCATGATCGTTGGCGGCGCTCTGAGCCACACGCTCAAGATCGCTTCCTCCGGTACCGGCACCGGTGATAACGGTCCGACCGCTACCATCGTTTGCTTGGTCGTTCTGCTCGTTGTTTCCATCTTCAATCTCAAGAAGGAGAGTGCATAATGATCGACGCAAGAGGTTTGGCTTGCCCGATGCCTGTTTTGAAGGTACAGCAGGCTGTCAAGAAGGATAACCCCGATACGCTCGAGGTCATGGTTGACAATATGACGGCTGTGCAGAACGTGACCCGTTTTGCAAACAACAACGGCTATCAGGTCAGCGTCAAGGAGCTGGAGGATGAGGAATATTCTCTCACCTTGACAAGAGCATGAATCACTACTTAGCCACCTTTCATACGCATCTTGCGGCGCTGAAAACGCACCGAAATCTCGTTTCCGCAGGTGTAAAGGCAAGAATGTCGCCCGTGCCGAGGAAGATTTCGTCCTCGTGCGGCACCTGCGTGCAGTATCACGCCGAGCACCTGCATGAAACGTGCATTGATACAGATGCGGAAGCCCTCTATCGCCTAAACGGAGAAGAAGCAGAGCTTCTGAAAGAATTTGAATAAGCAACAAAACCCCCCTCAATTTTTTGAGGGGGTTTTTCGTATATCGTCTGGATCACCGAGCGGAAAAATGCGGAAAAATCTGGAAATTCCCAACAAAATTCCGATTTATCTTTCAGTTCGCACAGGCTAAGGCTTCTCCTTGAGGAGAAGCTGGCAGCGCAGCTGACTGATGAGGTGTGCAGAAAAAAGTTGGGATTTTAAGATAGTTTTCGGCAAATTCGCAACCTTTCCACCTCATCCGCCCCTTCGGGGCACCTTCTCCTCAAGGAGAAGGCTTTGACCTGCGCAAATACGAAACTCAGCGATAAATCGGGATTTGGAGGCAAATGTGACATCTTCTATCCGATCAGCACATATTTTTTCAGGCGTTCAAGGGCTTCCCCGATGCGGCTCCTAGGCAGCGCAAGGTTCAGGCGCAAATGGCACGGTCCGTGGAACATTCTGCCGTCCTGCACCGCAACGCCGACACGCCAAGCCTCTTTTTCCAATGCATCAAGGCTTTTTCCGTGTGCCCGGCACCATTCGGAGCAGTCCAAAAACAGCATATACGTTCCCTCGGGACGGAAGCACTCGATCCCGTGGAAATTCTTCTGAATATACTCGCAGGTAAATGCAACATTTTCGCTCAAAACCTGTCGTAACTCCTCCAGCCATGCCGTTCCGACCTCGCTGTAGGCGCCGATGAGCGCATACATCGACAGCACGTTCATCGAATTGTAATGCGAAAGGCTGCTCTCCTTGCGCACACGAGAACGCAAAACAGGATCGTAAATGATATGATAGCTGCCGACCAAACCTGCCAAATTGAACGTCTTTGACGGTGCGTAGAGGGCAACGGTATTCATTTTCGCATATTCGCTAACGCTCTGTGTCGGCGTGTGCTTATGACCGTTTAAGATCAGATCGGACCAGATTTCATCCGAGATCACCTTGACACGGTAACGCTCGAACAGCGCCATTGCCGCTTTTAGTTCCTCGGGCGTCCAAACCCGTCCGCAGGGATTGTGCGGAGAGCAAAAAATCGCCACGTGGATGTCGTACATTTGAAGCTTTCGCTCCATGTCCTTCAGATCCATTCTCCAAACGCCTGCTTCGTCACGGATCAGGGGGCTGTGAACGATGTCATAGCCGTTGTTTTTCAAGCTGTTTGTGAAGCCGATATAGGTCGGAGAATGCACTAAGACCCGATCGCCCCGGGAGCAAAGAACGTTCAGCGCACTGATCACGCCGCCCAACACGCCGTTTTCATAGCCGATGCACGCAGCGCTCAAATCCTGCACACCGTTGCGCTCTTTGTGCCAGCGGACGATGGCATCGAAATATTCCTGTCTTGCGTCAAAATAGCCGTAGGCAGGATGCGCAAGCCTTTGAGAAATTGCCTCCACGATCGACGGTGCGGTGGGGAAATTCATATCTGCCACCCACATAGGGATCGCATCAAAGCCTTCCTGAGGCGCATCAGGCGCAAAGCCTGCAAGCTGTCCGAGCGCATCGACGGCAATGGCATCCATGCCCTTGCGCTCCAAGATGGTCGTAAAATCAAAACGCATTTGTATCACCCTTTCTGCAAGCAATATACCACGGCTTCAATTTTTTGTCAATTTTGCAGTGTGCCTGTGCTTGATTCGCATTCATACATTCTGTGTGCATACCGATGACTATCCTCCCTGCAAGCGGCAGAGGCGGCGCACAGCATTGCGGTGAAGAACCAAGTTGCCCCGACCTGCACACAAAGCGGCTACAGCGGCGATCACTATTGCACCGTTTGCGGATATCAAAGCGTGACAGGCACAGAGCTTGCGGCAACGGGACATACGCCGGTCGTTGATCCTGCAATTGCAGCCACTAACAAGGGAAATATCAAATTCCGATTTGTCGGTGAGTTTCGTATTTGCGCAGGCCAAAGCCTTCTCCTTGAGGAGAAGGTGCCCCGAAGGGGCGGATGAGGTGGAAAGGTTGCAAATTTGCTGAAAACTATCTTAAAATCGCAACTTTTTTCTGCTCACCTCATCAGTCAGCTGCGCTGCCAGCTTCTCCTCAAGGAGAAGCCTTAGCCTGTGCGAACTGAAAGATCAATCGGAATTTGAACGTCTGCGGTGTGCAATTATCCGGCATTGATCCTTCAAAAAAGCATTCTTTTGTACACGCTGTGGCATGAAAACAATGTTTTTTCGTATTTTTTGATTTTTTTACAGAAAATGTTGCAAAAATTTTTATAATGTGGTATAATCTATTGCGCAGAAAATCAATCGATAAAAAAATCACGAAACGAGCAATCGTTTCTGAAAAAATGAAAGGGGTAATTTACCATGCACAAGTATGTATACCTTTTCACTGAGGGCAACGGCTCCATGCGTGAGCTCCTCGGCGGCAAAGGTGCCAACCTGGCAGAAATGACCAATATCGGTCTGCCCGTTCCGCAGGGCTTCACCATTTCTACCGAAGCCTGCACCCAGTACTACGAAGACGGTCGCAAGATCAACGATGACATCCAGGCTGAGATCATGACCTATGTCTCCAAGCTCGAAGAGATCACCGGCAAGAAGTTCGGCGACAAGGAGAACCCCCTGCTGGTTTCCGTCCGTTCCGGTGCACGTGCATCCATGCCCGGCATGATGGATACCATTTTGAACCTGGGTTTGAATGAAGAAGTTGTTAATGTTTTGGCAGAGAAGTCCGGCAACCCCCGTTGGGCATGGGACTGCTATCGCCGTTTCATCCAGATGTATTCCGACGTCGTTATGGAAGTCGGCAAGAAGTATTTCGAAGTCCTCATCGACGAGATGAAGGAGAAGAAGGGTGTCACCCTTGATGTCGATCTGACCGCTGAGGACCTCAAGGAGCTGGCAGGTCAGTTCAAGGCAGAGTACAAGTCCAAGCTCGGTACAGACTTCCCCTCTGACCCCGTTGAGCAGCTCATGGGCGCAATCAAGGCTGTTTTCCGTTCTTGGGACAACCCCCGCGCAAATGTCTACCGTCGTGACAACGACATTCCCTATTCCTGGGGCACTGCTGTTAATGTTCAGTCCATGGCTTTCGGCAACATGGGCGATGATTGCGGCACCGGCGTTGCTTTCACCCGTGATCCCGCTACCGGCGAGAAGAAGCTCATGGGCGAGTTCCTGACCAACGCTCAGGGCGAAGACGTCGTTGCAGGCGTCCGTACCCCGATGCCCATCGCTGAGATGGAAAACAAGTTCCCCGAAGCTTTCAAGCAGTTCGTGGAAGTTTGCGATATTTTGGAAAACCACTATCACGACATGCAGGACATGGAGTTCACCGTCGAGCACGGCAAGCTCTACATGCTCCAGACCCGTAACGGCAAGCGTACTGCTCCGGCAGCTCTGCAGATTGCTGTTGACCTCGTTGCAGAAGGTCACAAGACCGAGGCTGAAGCTGTTCTTATGATCGATCCGCGTAACCTCGACACCCTGCTGCATCCGCAGTTTGATGCGAAGGCTCTGAAGGCTGCTACCCCCATGGGTAAGGGCTTGGGTGCTTCCCCCGGTGCTGCTTGCGGTCAGATCGTTTTCTCCGCAGAGGACGCAGAGGCATGGAAGAACGCCGGCAAGAAGGTCGTTTTGGTTCGCTTGGAGACCTCTCCCGAAGATATCACCGGCATGAAGGCAGCGCAAGGCATCCTGACCGTCCGTGGCGGTATGACCTCTCACGCAGCAGTTGTTGCTCGTGGCATGGGTAAGTGCTGCGTTTCCGGTTGTGGCGAGATCAATATGGACGAAGAGAACAAGCAGTTCACCCTGGCAGGCAAGACCTTCCATGAAGGCGATTGCATCTCCATCGATGGCTCTACCGGCAATATCTATGACGGTTTGATCCCCACCGTAGATGCTGAGATCTCCGGCAACTTCGGCACCATTATGGGCTGGGCTGACAAGTTCCGTACTTTGAAGGTCCGCACCAATGCTGACACCCCCGTTGACGCTGCCAAGGCTCGCGAGTTGGGCGCAGAAGGCATCGGCTTGTGCCGTACCGAGCACATGTTCTTCGAGGCTGACCGTATCGCTGCTTTCCGCGAGATGATCTGCTCCGATACCGCTGCAGAGCGCGAAGCTGCTCTGGAGAAGATCCTGCCCTATCAGCAGTCCGACTTCGAGAAGCTGTATGAGGCTCTGGAAGGTATGCCTGTTTGCATCCGCTTCCTGGATCCCCCCCTGCACGAGTTCGTTCCCACCGCTGAGGAAGACATCGTTGCTTTGGCTGCTGCTCAGGGCAAGACCGTTCAGCAGATCAAGGATATCATCACCGGCCTGCACGAGTTTAACCCCATGATGGGTCACCGTGGCTGCCGTCTGGCTGTCACCTATCCCGAGATCGCCAAGATGCAGACTTCCGCTGTTATCCGCGCTGCCATCAATGTCAAGAAGGCTCATGCCGATTGGAACCTGGTTCCCGAGATCATGATCCCGCTGGTTGGCGACGTCAAGGAACTGAAGTATGTCAAGAAGGTCGTCATTGAGACCGCTGATGCTGAGATCGCTGCTGCAGGCGTCGAGCTGAAGTACGAGGTCGGCACCATGATCGAGATTCCGCGTGCATGCTTGACCGCTGATGAAATCGCACAGAACGCTGACTTCTTCTGCTTCGGTACCAATGACCTGACGCAGATGACCTACGGCTTCTCCCGTGACGATGCAGGCAAGTTCCTCAATGCCTACTATGATTCCAAGATCTTTGAGAACGATCCGTTCGCAAAGCTGGATCAGACCGGTGTTGGCAAGCTGATGAACATGGCTGTCACTTTGGGACGTGCAAACAACGACCACTTGCACGTCGGCATCTGCGGCGAGCACGGCGGCGACCCCACATCTGTTGAGTTCTGCCATGCTCTGGGTCTGGACTATGTCTCCTGCAGCCCGTTCCGTGTTCCCATTGCCCGCCTCGCAGCCGCTCAGGCTGCTATCAAGAACGGCAGGAACTAAGATCTGACTTCCTGATGTTCGCCGCATTCACCCTAACGGCTGAGGATGCAAAGGAGTACCTCTACTCCCTCTCCACCCGCCGCCGAGTCCAACGCTGGCAAAACATCGAAGTAAGACTCTATATCTAAACACTGCGCCCCTTGCTGAAAAAAATCAGCAAGGGGCGTTTTTTCGTTATCGGTACATTCGACTATTGTCCTGCCTTTGTGTACAATGATCATAGATAAACAAAGGAGGTAAGCACAATGGGAAATTTTGTTGAAGAACTGTATCACGGCAACATCCATCCCCAAGACCGAAGCACAAGGCAAAATAAAGTAGTCCAAGAACAAATGGCAATCCTAACGCAGAGCGAAGAATTTCTGTCAAAGAATCTCCCTGAAGAACACAAGAAGGGCTTCATCGACTTCTCAAACGCATGGGATATCATCAACGGAGAATCCAATCTTGACAGCTTCATCCTCGGTTTCCGCTTGGGAGCAAGCTTCACCTATGACACCTTCGTATCCACTGCCGCACCCTTTCAAAGCTTGTCGGAAGAATAAACCATACAACATACAAAGGAGGAACACAAAATGCAAGACATCATCTACGATCCCAAAACCGGTTTGCACTACAAACTCATAGGCGACTACTACATTCCCCTCGTCAAAGCCCCCGATCCACCTCAAATCGGCATCTGGGGCCACCGCCGTCTCAACTACCTAAAAACCCACCGCCGAGTCCTCTTCTCCATCATGCAAATGAACGAAACCCTAACCCCTCACTTAGAAGAAGTAGACCGCCAGGCCACTGAACTCTACAACCGTCTAATCAAACAATTTGCCACCGCCGAAGGCATCACCGAAGACCTAAAAGCCACCAACCAACTGGAATGGGTCGCCCGCATGAACAACATCCGCTCCCGTGTCACCGAAATCGTAAACAATGAATTGATTTTCCAATAAAAACAAGAACAACATACTCTGGTAGTTTTAGTGAGGTACGATTTCCGAAATCGTGCCTCACTAAAATGCTATGTGGTATGATACGAAATTACCTCAAAACAAAAACTAAAAATAGCGGTTCTGTTGAAAAGTTGATTTATAAATCAAAGAACTTTTCAATAACGATCTTGATTTTTAGGTTACAATGGAGTATAATTCCTATTGAAAAGTTCTATAATAAATCAAGGAAGTTTTCAATAGGAGGTAGTTATGGAAATCAAACGAGATCGATATTTGCAGCAACTTATCTCATATATGTGGAATGGACAAGTAAAAGTCATTACCGGCATTCGCAGATGTGGAAAATCATATTTGTTAAACACCTTATTCCGTAAGCATTTACTTAGTCAAGGAATAAAGAAAGAACAAATTCTTTCCTTCGAGCTGGATTTGGCGAAAGACATCAAGTATCGTAATCCTCTGATACTTGCTGAATATGTCAGAGGAATTGTAGCGGATAAAGAGGAGCAATTTTATCTATTTGTGGATGAAATTCAGCTTTCCGATCCTGTTCCAAATCCCTATCACAGCGAAGGGAAACCGATCACCTTTTATGATGCATTAAACGATCTGCGGTCCCTATCCAATCTAGACATCTATGTAACCGGAAGCAATTCCAAAATGCTGTCGTCCGATATACTGACGGAGTTTAGAGGCCGCAGCGATGAAATCCGCGTGCATCCTCTTAGTTTTTCCGAATACTATTCCGCTGTAGGCGGAGATAAATACGAAGCCTTTGACAATTATGCCTTCTTCGGTGGGATGCCTCTTGTACTCTCCCGACCCAATGATACTGCCAAAATGAACTATCTGCAATCCCTGTTTGCAGAAACTTATTTGAAGGACATTATTGAACGGAAAAAAATCAGGCGCAAGGATATCCTGGATGCCGTTCTTGATCTACTTTGCTCCTCTATCGGGTCTCTCACCAATCCCACAAATGTAACCAACAGCCTAAACACCAAGCAAAAATTAAGTGGCGAAAATGTTGTTGCCCAAAATACGGTTAAGAGCTATATGGACCACTTGGCAGATGCGTTTCTTTTCAGTGAGTGTAAGCGTTGGGATGTGAAAGGGAAGAACTACTTTGATTACCCGAACAAATATTATTGTGAAGATATAGGCTTGCGAAATGCCCGTATCGGATTCCGCCAGCAAGAAATGACCCATATCATGGAAAACATGATTTACAACGAGCTGATTATCCGTGGTTGCGCAGTGGATGTGGGCATTGTATATGGAAACGATACCGATAAAAAAGGGCGTACTGTGCAAGTGCCCCGTGAAATTGATTTTGTTGCCACCATTGGCGGAAAACGAGTCTATATCCAGTCCGCATATGCTCTTCCCGATGATACCAAAGCCGAAATCGAGAACAGACCTTTTGGGTTAACCGGAGATTCCTTCCCGAAAATCATCGTGCGCCATGACATCCGCAAGCGTTGGTATGACGATAAAGGGATATTGAATATCGGAATCATCGACTTTCTCTTGGATCAAACCGTAATTTAATTTTTTATAAATGTAATATGAAGGCAGGTGAATATCGAAATGGACACAGAATGGAAAAATGATTTTCTTCCCCACATTCTCGCCCGGGGAAAGAAGTATTTTGAAGAAGGTAGGGTCGGCCCTATTCAGCGTTGCGGTAACACCATCATCGCAACTGTTGAAGGTACAGAGGATTATACAGTCGAAATCGATGTAGAAGATAATAACCTTGGGCATATGGAATGTGACTGCCCATATGCTGCCGATTCCGAGCAATACTGTAAGCATATGGCTGCGGTTTTGTATGCGTTGGAATGGGAGGATGTTGCTATTGAAGAGATTCCGCCTGGAAAACAGCCGCCAATTGTTTCTCATATCCCTATGGAAACGCCTTGGTTGGAGGCGATTGAAAGGCTTCCCGAGAAAGTGGTGCGTAAGGAATTGATGAAACTGGCAGATCAGGATGCGTATTTGAAGGAACGACTTGCGGTTTTATATTTAGGCAAGCTTTCGGAGGGGCAGATACAGAACTGGAAAGCTGACTTGCAGAAAACTGCTTTGGGGTATACGAATCGCACAGGCCGTATCAACTACGAATACTCCTGGGAGTTTTTGAACGATCTTAGCAATTTCCTAAACGAAAAGTTACCCCTACTTTTAGAGGTCAAGGCTGTGACGGATGCCTTTTATTTGATTTGGATCGTAATGGAAACCGCTCTGGAATGGGAAATGGATGATGATTATGCTGAATTGGATGACTTGCTCATGGAGTGCAAGGATGCCTATGAAGCATTGCTGCCTTTGGCAACGGATGCCCAGCGGGAGCAGATGTTGCAGTGGTACGAAGAACATCGGAATGAGGATTGGCCCGGCGGTGTGGAACGCATGGATTTTATTTTTTACCCACCGGTACCGCCGGAAATATCTACTGGCGATAAGCGGATCGTGAAATATCTGAATGATATTCCCTGCTTTCTGCATGAAGGCGAGTGGGTTTCGTTTCCTGTAAAGAATGGCATCTATTACGATTTTGTGGAAACAACTGCGGCATATAGAGAAGCGATCCCTGTCATTGAGGAAATCATTAAAGAAAATTTGGGAGATTTGTACGGCTGCTTTGGATCGTGCCATGCCATCTGGCATCAAAGAAAGCAACTCCTTCGTGAAAAGTATGGTATTGAATGGTTTTCGCCTACAGAACTGAATCGGGCAGTACGCTTTGACTGAGAAAATAGAGCTTTTTATATCAAAATGCGGCACACCGACGTTGCGTTGGTGTGCCGCACATTAGTTGGCCCGCCACGTCGATACAGTGATGGCAGAATCAAACAAAGGAGGATTGACCATGAATATCTCGTACATCCACACCGGGAACTACTTTATCCCGGATCTAACGCTACCGGAGGCTCCCTACTGTCATCTGGGGCCACCGCCGAAGGAATCACCGAAGACCTGAAAGCCACCAACCAAATGGAATGGGTCGCCCGTATGAATAATATCCTCTCCCGTGTCACCGAAATTGTAAACAACGACTTGATTTTTTGAGAATAAAACAGATGCCACAGCTTATGTTGGGCTGTGGCATCTGTGCATTATGCAGCCGTTTTGTACCGCATATAGATGTATTCATAGACTTTATTTCGACACGCAGTAAAACTGCTGTCGTCGTAGCTCTCCGGCAGACCTTCCCAAAGAGTGTCCCGAATCAGATTGTCCACAATTGCCTTTGTTTCCGGCTTGTCTGCCCAGTGATCCAATTCAGCAATTTTAGCTTTCACCTTTGCCAAAAGATCCACGGCAACCGCTTTGATCTGCACAATTTCCTGCTTGGTCAGGTTTTCTTTGAACAGTTTATCAAACATGGACAACTCTTCGTCGCTGGAAAAACCTTCCCTAACATAGCGTTTTTCCTCGTGCGTCAAATCCTGAGAAAGCTTCATAAGCTTTTCAAAGGCATCCTCAATAGCCACACGATCCTTTTCTTCGTTGTACTCCTTGATGATGGTCTGATAGCGGTCATAGTAGTCCATACGACCGGGATTGACTATCAGCATTTTTTTGATGCGTTCTTCGACCAAATCCGCAAGATCTTTGATGATCAGTTTCTTGTGCACAGCCTTGGAAAACTCCCGTCGCAAAAGTTCAAAATCGATCTTTGAAATATCGAACTGCTTGGACTCGGCTGCATTGCTCAGCGGTTCTAATGTCAGATTTTCGCTGATGATTCGGTTAATTTCGACCATCAGATCCGTGTTATCCGCATGCTTGCGTTTTTTCTGCACTTCCTTGTAAATTGCAATGATTGCATCTCTGTACTGAAGCTGCTCTTCTGAGAGTGCTTTCTTCTCAAGATACTTCATAACACGGGTCAGTTCCGATGCATAGGTTTGGAACTCTTTTTTCTCCTCCATGCTGCCGCATACCGTATTTGCTCCGGCTCTTACGAGGGATTGCTTCGCAAAATCCTTTGCATCGATCAGCTCACGTAGGGAGAATCCTAAGCTGCCTAAGAAAGAATTGGTTTGAGCGATCAGCTCCGACACTCGGGCGATCAGCAGTTCCTTGTCAATGGTGGGATCTCCGCCACCTTGACCGCCGACATTGGCGGTGTAATCTGCAAGAGCCTTTCTCAGTGCTTTGACGATTCCGATGTAGTCGACTACTAAGCCGTTGGTTTTGCCCTCAGCCACACGGTTTGCACGGGCGATGGTCTGCATAAGGGTGTGGGCCTTCAAAGGCTTGTCCAAATACAAGCAGGAAAGGGTCTTGACATCAAAGCCGGTCAGCCACATGGCGCAGACGAATACAATGCGGAACGGATTGGCGGCATCCTTGAACTCCTTGTCAAGCTCTCGTCTTTCCATCTTCGCCCGATGTGGTAGGATATCCAAGCCCCACTTTTTGAAGGTTTGAATTTCGTTTTGCTCCTGACTGATGACGACTGCCATTTCTGTTTCTCTCAGCCATTGCAGTTTTCTTTCCAGCTCCTGATAGGTCTGCTGCGAGGTGGTTTTCTTCAGGGCGGCTTCGGTTTCTGCGATTTTTTCCGCCCAGTATTTCTGCGCCAAATTGTACATTCGCACGCAGGTCACTTTGTTGAGGCAAACGAACATGGCCTTTCCGGAGGTCCACACATCGGTATAGTGTTCGACAAAATCCCTGGCAATGGCATCGAGCCGAGGCTCAGCCGTCAGCACATGGATATCTTTTGCAAATTCCAGCTCCAGCTTTTCCTGCTGGCTTGTGTCTAAATCAGCCGCTTCGATGGCATCAATGATCTCCTGCGTAATCTCCGGGTTTTTGATCGTGCCGAGTTTTTCGCCACGGTTTTCATAGTACAGCGGTACCGTTGCACCGTCGTCTACCGCTCGTTTGAAGTCATAGACCGAGATGTAACCGCCGAAGGTGCGTTCCGTGATCGCATCGCTGGAAAACAGCGGTGTTCCTGTAAAGCCGATACGGGAAGCCGTGGGCAGCATTGACACCATATTTTCGGCAAAAATGCCGTACTGGCTCCGATGTGCCTCGTCAGACATGATGATAATGTCGTAATTTGGAGTGATGGGTTCGGCATTCTCTTTATTAAACTTTTGAATCAGGGTGAAGATGAAGCTGGGGTTGCTCTTTAGCTTGCTGATCAAATCGCTGCCGCTTTGGGCTATGTATTTTGAGGCCTTCACACCGCCGAGCAAACCGCAGTTTTCAAAGGTGTCGCTGATCTGCTTGTTCAGCTCGTCACGGTCGGTCAGCACCACGAAGGTGGGAGAGCCTTCAAATTTGCGGCGGATTTTTTGCGCAAGGAAGAGCATGGAGTAGCTCTTGCCGCTGCCTTGGGTGTGCCAAAACACGCCCAGCTTGCCGTTTCGGAGCTTTCTCTGCTTGTAGACTTCCACCGCCTCGTTGACGCCTAAATACTGATGGTTTCGGGCAAGGATTTTTGCTGTTCTGCCGCCGGAATGGTCGTAGAGAATGAAGTTCTCAAACAAATCCATGAAGTTCTGCTTATTGCAAATGCCACGGAGCATTGTTTCCAAGGCAACAGAGCCTTCCTCGTCTTCTTTCAGACGCTTCCACTCGTGGAAAAATTCGTATTTACTGCCGATAGTGCCCACCTTGGCTTCGTAGCCGTTGGAAAGGATCAGAAAGGCGTTGTAATAGAATAAATGAGGGATGGTGTCTAAGTAGTCGGTGTAGTTGCGGGTGTAGGCATCCTGCACATCTACATTATGATTTTTCAGTTCTATGAACATCAGCGGAATACCGTTGACAAAGCCTACGATATCTGTTCTGCGACGATACAGCTCACCGTGGATTTTCAGCTCCTTGATGGCGAGGAAATGGTTGTTGTCGGGATTGGCAAAGTCAAAGACCTGCACCCGTTCCTGTTCGGTTTTGCCGTTGGGTTTCTTCACCATGACAGGGATTCCGTCTCGCAGATAGCCGTACTTTTCCTCGTTGATCTGCATCAGGGAAGCCGAGGCCAAATGATGCTCCAATTTCTTCACCGCATCCTGATAGACCGAATCCGTCAGCCACGGGTTCAGCTTGAAAACAGCATCCTTGAAGTATCGCCAGAGCACGATTTCCCGATAATTCTTCCGCCCAAAGGTGCCGTTTTCGCCTAACTTTTCTGTGTTGTAGGCAAAACAAACCTCCCAGCCCAGCTCATCCCGAAGCAAATTCCCTGAACTGTCCTGCACTAATTTGTTTTCAGAATATTCGTAGCTCATAAAATCACATCCTCATTTAAGTATGTTTGCGAGTTTTTTGCCAAATTCAGTACGCTAATAAATATCACATGCGAATGCTCTTAATAATTTAAGTAACGGTGGTACCTGCGATTCTTTAAGTGTGCTTTTCGGTCTTCAAAATCGCCATCCAATAATTTGTTGTCTTTGGCATAGTCTAACAAAGTGCTAAAAGAAAACAATGCGTCTTGAGTTTTTGAAAAATGATATAAATTGTAAAAATAATCCTGCATTTGCTCATTGCGAAGAATTCTTTCTATATCATATTTGAAAAACAAAAACTCTTTTTTGCTTAGGATTTTTTCGTTTCTCAAATAGAGAATGTATGAAAAATATGCAAGAGTTTTGTCAACTTTTCTTTCCAATTTGCCACATTGATGAAATTCCTCACAATACCATGATTCGTCGTAATCAAGCATATAAATAACATCTGAAATATCCTTGTTTTCTCGTATTGTCTCGGTTAATTCTTTGATGTAATCTGCTCGTTTAAGCTTTATATTCTTCCTCCATTGCATCAGAGCGAATATTCCACCAATTACTACACCAACAAAAGTGAGAAAAGCAATGTGCTCAGTAACACTTGTTCCCCAAAGCGCTTTTTTTGTCCAAGCATAGACATTATAACAGAAATCACACATAATTTACACCTCGATTTCTCCATTCATTAGTTTGGGCAGCAGGCGGTCACGGGCTTCACGCAGTAAAATCATCTGTCGCTTAATATTCAGTATGCTCTCTCTGATTGGCTCGCTGATTGTTTTGTACTGCTCCATCAGCTCTGCTGTTGGGACGTTAATCTTAACTTCCTTGAGTTTTCCTCTTTGAATGTGCTTCATTGTTGCACCAGTCGTTAGATTAGAAAATTCATCCAATGTTTTCAGAATAGATTGAAGGACGAACTCTCTTGATATTCCGTCATGAGGGATGACTTTGAAGAGATGCTGATTTAGAAGCCCATCTTCTTCATCCCAAATCATTGCTGACAATGTTGCAGACCACGAAAACAAGATGTCACCGGCTGACACATTGTACTTTTCTGGAATGCTTTCGCCTGTGTTTCTGGGAGTATCGGCTGTAATGCCAGACCCCATTTCTTTGATTTTGATAATGGGTTTTCCAACAGCCCCCCAATCAGACGGTTTGAAAGCATATCCGTTGATATAGTCTGCAATATCATCCATACTTTTAATCTCCCAACTCTCGGGGAGGCCGTTGAGGATGGGGGTAGTTTCATGGCCGGGGAAGCGGAGGTCTACGAACCACTCTTTATACAACCGCTGCGCCGCTTCCTCCAACAATCTGATCTGCTTTTGGTTGTTTTCAATCAGATCATCGTAGGCAGAAAGTACATCTACGATTCTTTTTTGCTTGTCCATTGGAGGAACAGCAATTTTCATGTTTCGCAAAGCGGTCAAACTAACAGTTCTTTGTGCTGCCCCTAATGCTGCAGCATCTGCCATCATATAGAAATCTCGACTCAACATCGTGTAATACAAAAATCGTGGTAGGATTGTGTCATTAGGTCGCAGAATGGCAATGTGTCGCTGAAACACAAACGGAATCGTTTCTTTCATAAATACCGGAATACCGAATGAGCCAACCACAGAGTACAGAATATCACCTTTCTGTGCCTTTCGCTTGCTATCCAATCGGCCATAGTATTCTTGGGGGACGAACATTGTGTCTGTAAAGTCAAACTGATTGCTCGCATTAATATTTGAAATTGTAACAAAAGGGATGCCGGAATCAGATTTAGGAGGTGCTTGATGATCGCCGTCTGCGATAGACACGCAGCAGTCACACAGTTTCTTAGTTTCCCAGCTCATAGTCCCAGCTCCTTCATGTTTTTGGAGATGGTGTGCATCAGGTCGTTAGACTCTGCTTGCAAAGTCAGAAGTTCTTGGTGAATTTCGCTCATGCGTTGGGAAAAGTCTACGCCGTCATCCTCCACCGCAGCCACGCCGACATAGGCACCGGGTGTCAGAGAATAATTCTTCTCCGCAATCTCCGCACGGCTTGCCATCTTGCACAAGCCGGGGATATCCCGATACTCACCCTCGCCAAACTTCTCATAGAGCCAGCAAGCCTCTTTCAAAATGCTGATCGTTGCTTCTACTGTTGCAATTCGCTCATTCCAATCAGCTTCGACCGTTTTCTTGTGCCGTCTTTCTGCCGTTTCAACTGCTTGTTTTGCCTTCTTTCGGATGAGTTCTAACTTTGCCCGGAGCAAATCCAAATTCTCTGCATAACTGCGCTCCGCTCGATATCCGTCGGGGATGTCCTCGTAATGTGTGATTATATTCATAAACTCCACAACTTGATCGTCGTATTCATGAAGGAGCGCAAGATACTTGTCTACCTCGCCTCTATACAGCCACACGATGGCATTCAGATTTTTGAGCTGCCACTCGCTCCACTCGTTGAGGGTGCGGTCTACTACGGTATAATAATTCCGGGCATCGATGAACAACACCTTGTCTTGTATCTCTTCTGCTTTTCCTTTGTCAAAGAACCACAGAGAACAGGGCAGGGATTTGGTATAGAAGAAGTTATTGCCTACGCTCATCATCACATCCACGTGGCCCGTTTCTACCAATCTTTGACGGATATCCCGATCCTTGCCGGAGCTGTCGGTTGCAGAGGATGCCATGACAAAGCCTGCACGACCCTTTTCGTTCAGGTAGGCGTAAAAATAGGAGATCCAAAGATAATTGGCATTGCCAAATTCCTTGGCAGCGTTGATTGACGGCAAGCCGAAGGGCAAGCGGCCTGCGGTCATGGCAGACTCAGACTTGACCTTGTCTACATTAAAGGGAGGATTCGCCATAACATAATCACAGCAGCCCTCCAAAGAGTGAGCATCATGATAGAAGGTGTTAGCATCGTTGCCGGATAGAATCTTGCCGTTCAGCCCATGAACCGCCATATTCATCAGACAGAGTTGGGCATTGTACTCCACCTTTTCCTGACCGTAGAAGGTCATGGCCGCATTGGCAGACATCCCGGCATGGTTCACAAAATCGCCGGTCTGCACGAACATACCGCCGCTTCCGCAGGCAGGATCCAAGAGAATCCCTCGCTTCGGCTCCAAAACATTGACGATCATCTTGACCAATGATTTGGGCGTAAAGAACACGCCGTCATCCGAGGCGATATTCTTGGCGAACTTGTTGAGGAAATATTCATAGATCCGCCCCAAAATATCGCCGCCCACTTCGTCCAATGCGCTGTTATTGAAGATACGAAGTAGCTCAGACAAAATTTCGTCCGTGAACATTGTGTAGTCCTTCGGCAGAACGCCCACAAGCTGCTCGCTCTGCTCCTCGATCAGCTCCATTGCATGATTGACAGCTTTGCCGATGTCGGCACTCTCGGGCAAATTCACAAGATAATCATACCGAGCCTCGGAAGGCAAATACAGCGCACTCTTTTCCGCAAAGTCACTGGGCTCTACGGGCAGAACACGGCCATTACGGACACGGCGATTTTTCAAAATTTCCGCCTCAACCAGTTTGAAACGACCGTATGCATAGCGCAGGAAGATGAGGCCCAATACGGGCATACAGTATTGATTGGATGTGAGCTTCGATCCTTGGCGCAAAAGATCTGCAGATTCCCAAAGCTCCGCTTCTAATTTTCTTATATTTATCATATCTCTATCCTCTTGTTATGAAAAATTCTTTATTCTGTAATTCTATAATTCACTTGCTTCCCGTTTTTTTCTTTGGTTAGCAAGCCGGTTTCAACCATGTCACGGAGAATCAGTATTGCGGTAGCCTGAGATACGCTCAATTCAGCCTCTACATCCTTGCGAGTGATGTAGCCTTGCTTCTTGGCGAGTTGGAGAATGCTCTCCTTCCGGTCGGCCTTGCCCTTAACCTTTATGGGAAATTCCTTCCGCTTACCTGCGTAATTGGTGTTGGGCAAGGTGATCTTGAAAGCGTTGTCGGAAACCTCAAATTGAGGTTTTATAGCACATTCGGAATAGCTTTCGTTGATCTTCAGAATGCCTGTGCCGTATGCTTCGATCAGCTTCAGGCGGTAAAATACATTCGCTAACTTTTGATTTCGAAGGGCAGACACACCTAACATAATATCATTGTAGGTCAGACCACGAACCAAACCGCCGATGGTTACAAACTCAATGCGGTCATCAAAGATGCTGATCAAGGTAGATCCACCAAAGCTGTAATCCCTGTGGGTGATGGCGTTGAGCAGAGCTTCGCGGAGAGCCTCAGTGGGGTAGTCCCGCTTGTCGATGCGATCGAGACCTTCAAACTCTGCTCGGGTGCGGTTGAATTGATCGATATAAGTATAGGCATCTTCCATTTGAGCCAAGAGAGAGCCGCTCAGTTCTTTACGGTCACGGAACACACACTTTTTGCTGCCGTCGAACACAGCAAGCTTGATCGTATGAATGCACTGATCGGATAGCAGCATACCCAGATTCGTAAAGGTGCCGTCGGCACCGATGATGTTCAATGTTCGCTTCTGTTGATCGCCGAAGGGCAGTTCTCGCTTTGCAAAATAATCCTCTGCTTTTCGGAAGGTCAACTGCTGATTGATAGAACGGGCATCTTCATAACAATCCCCGGCGGTTTCCTTAATCATGTTTAGGATCGCCGTCTCCGAGGCAGGTACGGAGGATGCACCCTGCCGGATATATACTCCCTCCGGGCGTACTCCCTTTCCGGACAGGTAATAGGGCCTTGCAGTCCCTCGCTGTACAGTCACGACCACCACTGAAAGTCTTTCTTTTTCTTCCACAGCACATTCGGTAAACATGGTCACATCCGGACGCACTACATCCCGAATCATGTTAGTGATGCGCAGCATGGTGCTGTCAGTGTTTTGAACACCATGAACACTACCGTCATCATTGATTCCGACATAAATCTTACCGCCATCTGTATTCGCAAAGGCAACCACGGCATATTTCAAATCATCTGTAAACTCTCTCTTGAATTCAATGGTTTTGCTTTCCAAACTCATAAAGATACCTCCGATGCTAATCATAATCCTGATTATTATCCTAATTATAATTATAATCATGATTAGGATAATTGCAACAATTATTTTTCATTTTGCTTTCAATATGTGTAAAAACAATGTTATACGAAAAAATGAGGGAGTTTTTTGTGTTCCGTTACAAAAAGATGAGGGACTTTTTTACGGAGGTTGCACATTTTTCTGTTTTTGCTGACAATATGGTGAGAAACAGATGCTCATCAAAACTTGGTAACACCTATTGACGAATGTTGATAGGTGTTATTTTTTGCCCTTTTGGGGTTTGGTTTACCGCTCTCACGCTTTGGCGTGGGGGCTTTTCTTTTTTTGAAAAAATTTTGAAAAGTGGTTAACAAATAGACTTTCTCGCTGCCTACCAATTAGGGGATGTTTTTCGGCTGCGGTGGATAGAGCAAAAATTTTTGAAAAATTTTCGGTTGGGTGTTTAGTTTTTGCTGTTTTCGCTGCCTACCAATTGAGGGGTAATTTTTTATCTCCGAGAAAGTGGTCGGGATTGAGAGTTCCTGTGTGCCTTAAAAATAAAAAATCTTTATATGTGGTTTAAATTTCGGCATTTTCGTTGCCTATCTACGGGAGAGACATTTTAAAAAATTTTTTTGAAGTGTGGCTAAAAAATAGCTGTTCTCGATGCCTACCACTTGAGAGGAACTTTTTCCGGCTACAAGAAAGTGGCTGAGAGTGTGGCTCTCGTGTACCTTGAAAATTGAATAGCTGACAAGATGGGAGGTCGAACTGTCTTGTTGGCATAAGCAACACAAAGAGAAAACCAATTATAGAAAGGAGATTGCATGATGAGTGAATCAACAAACACAGGAACCTTCTTAAAGAAGGATAGCAAGATTGTAGGCTATATGGTTTACCCTCGTTTTCTGACAGGGCTTGCGCTGAGCGAAACGGCCAAGCTGATCTATGTGCTCTTGCTGGATCGGGCAAGACTATCCATAAGCAATGGTGGGTGGGCTGATGAGGAGGGAAAGATCTACATTCTTTACACACTCAAAAGCCTTGCTGCAGACAGTGGTAGGAGTAAACGAACTGTAAGTACAGTATTGCAGGATTTGGAAACCGCCAATTTGATCTGCTTAGGAAGGCAAGAACACGGAAGAGGACGGCGTATTTATGTCAAGACGATTGCAGAAAGCTGCAATCCAGGGTGGCAAAAACCTGCGAGCCAGGGTAGCAGAAGCCTGCGACCAAATAAAAATGATAAAACAAAACCCATAGAAAAATATATTTGTGAGGAAGGTGAAAGCTTATGATTCCCCGGTTATTGCCGAAGCAAAGAGCCCTCATGCTCCGAGATGATGAGTACCGCAACGATGAGGGCATTATTTTCTGCAAAGCCTGCCATACTCCGAGGCAGGCCACGGTCGCGATTGAAGGTGAGGTATACACCTCACGGGTCATGTGCCGGTGTCAAAAGGAATGTTATGAGCGTGAGGAAGCCGAAGAAAAAGCCCGACGCCAAAGGCAGCAGATTGAGCGTAACCGCTCTGTTGGTCTGCCTGATCCTGTATTACAAGCACATACTTTTGAAAATGACTTAGGCTACAACCCGAAAGCCATAGAGTACGCTCGAAACTATGCCGAAAAATTCGATGCGTTTTGCAAGGAAGGCTTGGGCCTTTTGCTCTGGGGCGATGTGGGAACAGGAAAGAGCTTTATTGCAGGCTGTATTGCAAACGATCTGCTGAATAAAAATGTCCGTGTGCTGATGACCAATTTTTCGAGGTTACTAAATCGCCTGACCGATTTGCAGATGGGTGATCGCAACGGCTACATCAACAGTCTGAACAGCTTTGATCTTTTGATCATTGATGATCTCGGAATCGAACGCAATTCGGAGTTTGCCAAGGAGCAAGCGTTCAGTATCATTGACAGCCGTTACCGCAGCGGTAAGCCTTTGATCGTGACAACGAATTTGGGACTGCACGAGATGGACAATGCGAGCGACCTATGGCGCAGACGCATTTTTGATCGGGTGCGAGAAAGATGCATTCCAGTGAAAGTCAGCAGTCAAAATATCCGAAAAATCCTTGCCGAGAAGACGATAGAGAGAGGAAAGGAGCTGTTGACCCATGGGAACGGCTGAACTTCTTTTTAGTCTGAGCAAGCACTGGATTTGCTTGTGCAAACCCGCTTGTTCTGGGCTTGCCGCCCCTGAAACCCCGCAGAAAGGAGAACAAGTATGAGAAAGAGAAATCGTCGAGTAGAAATCTATTTTTCTGATGAAGAATATGAGGAATTGATGGAGAAGGTAACGGCATCCAAATTGTCAAGAGAACAGTTTTGCCGCATGGTTTTGAGCGGAGCGAAAATCAAGGAAGCACCAACCGCTGAGTTTTATAAATTGATCACGGAGATGCGAAGAGTGGGCGTACATCTGAATCAAGTTTTGAAAAAGGCAAACGCAGGAGGCTTCCTGGATGCGCCCATGATCCGTGAGAGCATTGAAGAGCTGCACGCTACGCAGAGAATGCTCTACAAAACATTTCAAAATAAAGTACCGAGGAAAAAGAAAGCCAAAACAGAAGATACATTGGAGGAGGAAGATACATGAACAAAGCAAAAGCCGAATATTTAAACATATCGCAGTTGCAACCCTTTGAGGGACATCCTTTCCAAGTGAAGGAGGATGAAGAAATGGAGCAGCTTATCTGGAGCATTCTCACACAAGGCTTGCTCACGCCATTGGTCGTAAGACCTATTGAAAACAATCAGTACGAAGTCATTTCCGGGCATCGGAGATTACACGCTTGCAAGAAGGCAGGGATCGAATCGGTCCCTGCTTTGGTTTATTCCATGAACCGGGATGAAGCCACGATTGCCTTGGTGGATAGTAACTTGCATCGAGAGAAGCTGCTTCCCAGTGAGAAAGCATGGGCATACAAACTGAAAATGGAAGCTCTCAGTCACCAAGGAAAAACTTGTGGACAAGTTGGCCACAAGTCGAGAGATATACTTTCCGATGAAGAGAGCGGTAGACAAATCCAACGGTACATCCGATTGACTAATCTGATCCCCGAAATTTTGCAAAAGGTGGACGAAGGGCGGATCGCTTTTACACCTGCGGTAGAGCTTTCCTACCTTACGGAAGAAGAACAGTATGAGCTGTTGGAGCAGATGGAAATACAAGATTGCACACCGTCCCTTTCGCAGGCTTGTCGGTTGAAGAAGCTCAGCCGAGAGGAGGGACTTTCCTCTGAAATGATTTCCTTGATCATGGGAGAGGAGAAAGCCAACCAGCGAGAAATGTTCAAAGTCCCTATGGAGCGACTTCGAAAATTCGTTCCCAAGGCCGATGCGAAGCAGACGGAGGATTTTGTGATGAAAGCTTGCGAGTATTATCACAGATTTCTCCAGCGGCAGAAGGCCCAGTGTCGCTAAGCCCGTACATTTGACAGGAGGTGCACAATGAGTAAAATGGAATTAAGCCAAAACCCTGACTATTGTTTTGCTGCACTGAAGCTCATCGAACAGCTTTATCGGGATGGGAAAATTCCCGATTATGTGTTCCACAATATTCTCAGCGAATATGCAGATGTGGTTGACGAAAGTCAGTTTATCAAAGGAAATCACAACCAAAGGGAGGAATGTCCGTGTACAACAGAGAGTTCGGAAAGCGAAAAGTTGTGATCTATGCCCGTGTTTCTACGGAGCATGAGGCACAGATCTCCGCACTGGAAAACCAATTGGAGTGGTACAAGCCCATTCTGGCAGCTAAGCCGGAATGGGAGCTTGTGGGACAGTACATCGACGAGGGAATCACAGGAACCTCTGCCCATAAAAGACCCCAGTTTATGAAAATGATCAGGGATGCCAAAAAGAAAAAATTTGATCTGATCCTGACTCGTGAGGTTTCCCGTTTTGCCCGTAATACGGTAGACACCCTCCAGTATACCCGTGATCTGAAGGCCATAGGCGTTGAGGTGTTCTTCATCAACGACAACATCAAAACCTTTGACGGAGATGGGGAGCTTCGATTGACCATCATGGCCACCCTTGCTCAGGATGAAAGCCGCAAGACTTCTGTTCGTGTAAAAAGCGGACAGCAGACATCAATGGCAAACGGAGTTGTTTACGGCAACGGAAATATCTTGGGCTACAAGAGGGTAGAGAGCCTATTGGAGAATGGAAAAAAGCAGGTGGACTTCGTTATAGACCCGGAGCAGGCAGAAACCGTCCGATTGATATTTGATATGTATTTGGCAGGGGATGGACTTGTACGGATCCAAAATGAGTTGGAGAGAAGAGGCTACAAAACCGCCATGGGGAAGGATCGCTGGTACCCTACCGTCATTTCCCATGTACTGAGCAACAGCTTCTATTGTGGGATCATGACCTACCATAAGGAATACACGCCGGATTATCTGACACAGAAAAAGATTAAGAACTACGGCGAAATTGAGAAAATTTCGGTACGGGGCAAACACGAGCCTATCGTAACCGAGGAAGAATTTGAAAGGGTGCAAACAATTATGGCAAGCAAAAGAAGTCAATGCAAAAATCTTCCTGCAGGAAGGAGTAAGGGTAAACGACCGAGAACCACAGTATGGGGGAAGCTGCTGATTTGCGAATGCGGTCACGAATTCAGCACAAGAGCCTGGGATCGGAAGGATCGGGCTGCCGGAGCAGCCTATCAATGCTACAGCTCTGTCCATACCGGCTCCTATGAAAGCCGAAAGAAAAGAGGTCTTCCCTTGGAGGGAATTTGCCGCAGCCCCATGGTTCCTCAGTGGAAGCTGCAGATGATGGCCAACCATATTTTCTCAAGCTATCTTTCTCAAAAGGACAAGGTTTTGGCTCTTGCAAACTCCATGCTGGAGGCCCACATTGCCCATACAGAACCCAAGGCAGATCACACTGCGGAGATGGAAAGGAAGCAGAAGGAGCTTGCCCGACTCAACCAAAGATGGGACAATTATATGGAAATGCGGGCAGACGGTGAAATCAGCAAGGAGATTTTCCGAAAGAAGACAGCAGAGCTTGAGCCTCAAATGGCAAAGCTGACAGAAGAGCTCCGACAGCTTGAATCAGAGCAAAACGCAAAAACCGAAATCGTGGATTACGGAGAGAAGCTCACGGTTCTACGCTATGCTCTGGAACAGTACACGAATCCTCACGAAGGGGATGTGCCGGAAAGCGTGATTGAAGCCTTTGTGGTGAAAATCGTCGTTTCACAGAATGGCTTTGACTGGTACTTACGATTTGACGATGATCCCAACCGCCCCTTACGCTGCACCACGGAGGGGAAACGGAAAACAACCACCAAAATTTCCGTAACACAGACCGATTCCCCGACCAAAGATCACAGCGCCACAGGCTGCTATCCGCGATCAGCACTAAGAGCCTGAAACTTGCATAAATACAGGGTTTTGAGGAATTTTCCCAGAAATATGCTCTGTAAAATGTGCAATTTTTAGATAATTGAAATTAGCCCGTATATCACCGTTAAACGTGATATACGGGCTTTTTTATTTGCATTTTTGAGTATACAACACAATTAGATCCACCTGATTCATCATTGAATCGGGTGTTTTTTTGCATTGGAGGCGCTTGTGAAAAAAATTTTTAGAAAATTTTTGGTTTAAAATTCGCCATTCTCGCTGCCTATCTACCGAGGAAAGGGATTTCGTCTTTCAGAATCCCACCTCGGTGTACTTTGACAACTGAATACACATTCATCAGATACATTCCTTGCAGAAGGGAGCCAACGCTGTAAGCCCGCCACGATCTCCATGGGGAGGGAGCGATCAAGCTTATACAGCAAAAGCCGAATTGCCATCGGTGGCGGCGATGATCTCTGCAGGGTACTCCGAGCTTCTCAATAGTTTGGACAGCAACGCCGTTACGAAGCTGACGATCTATAATCACACGCTCCAACGCATCGACTTCGAACGAGAATTTCTGATCACGAACCACGATGAGGATTTGAAATTCTACAGCGACGAAATGAACAATGTTTTGAGAGATAAGACCGTCAATGCCAACCGTGTTTTCAGGGAGCTTCTGATTACAGTTACGGCAGACAAGGAAGACATTGAGGAAGCGAGGGAGTATTTCAACCGTGTAGGCTCAGAACTGAAAACCTACCTTGCAGCTTTGGGTTCGAAATGCACTGAGTTGGATGCGGAGGCTCGACTGCGGATTCTCCACAATTTCTACCGCAAGGGTGACGAAGAAGCTTTTGCTTTCAACATCAAGGAGGATATGCGCAGAGGTCACGACTTCCGTGACCGCATCTGCCCCGACCACATTGAAAGGCATAAAGACCATCTTCGTTTGGGCGACCGTTATGCCCGTGCCATCTATATGAAGGACTTTGCTTCCTACATCAAGGATGACATGATCGCAGAGCTGACAAGCCTGAATCGTACCATGATGTTATCTGTGGACATTATCCCCGTTCGAACCGATGAAGCCATCCGTTTGGCACAGAACAAACAGCTCGCCGTAGAAACCAACATCACCAACTGGCAACGACGGCAGAACCGCAACAACAACTATTCCGCAGAGATTCCCTACGACATGGAACTGCAGAGAAAGGAAATGAAAGAGTTCTTGGATGACCTGACATCCCGTGACCAGCGAATGATGCTCGCCATCGTCAGCATGGTTATCACTGCGGATACCAAAGAGCAGTTGGAGTCGGACACCGAAGTCATTATGAGCATTGCCCGAAAGAATATGTGTCAGGCGGCTGTTCTGAAGTATCAGCAGATGGACGGTCTAAATACTACCATGCCCTTCGGTGTGTGCAACCTCAGTGCGTGGAGAACGCTGACCACAGAAGCCCTTGCTGTCCTCATGCCCTTCAAAGTGCAGGAGATCATGGATAAGGGCGGTATCTACTACGGCGAGAATGCCATTTCCCACAATCTCATCCTGTGTAACAAAGCAAACCTGATGAATCAGTCGGCAATGCTTTTGGGCGTTCCCGGTTCGGGTAAATCCTTCAGTGCAAAAATGCTGATTCTGTTCCTGCTGCTGAGCACACAGGATGATATTATCATCTGTGATCCCGAAGGCGAATACGCTCCCCTTGCGACCGTATCGCCCAAGAACAGCTCCGTCATCCGCATTGCCGCAGGCGGTAAAGACCGCTTGAACCCCATGTATATGGAAGAGGGCTAGAATAATATAAGACCATAAATAACATAAGGAGGATATAGAAATGATTTATGGCTATGTAAGAGTATCGACGAAAGAGCAAAACGAGGAACGCCAGATGATTGCTATGAATGACTTCGGCGTAGATCGAATCTTCATGGACAAGCAATCGGGGAAGGATTTTGAGCGGATGCAGTATCAGAAGTTGCTCAAAAAATTAAAGCCCGACGATATTCTCGCGGTTAAGAGCATCGACAGGCTCGGGAGAAATTATGAGGAAATTTTGGAGCAAT
>SVKY01000079.1 GCA_015068235.1 Oscillospiraceae bacterium | reverse complement strand
GGCTGGTTCATACAATCACCGTCACTCCGGCCAATGAACATGATATAACTCAAACAGCGAAGCTGCTGCGAGAAGACGATGAAGTGGTATACGGAGATTCCGGATATCGCGGAGTACAGAAACGCCCCGAGATCAAAAACGATGAACATTTTTCAAAAATAGACTTCCGCATCAACCGCCGTCCCAAAACCTTACCGCGAGTATCTGACAACGCCATAGATTGGGAGCGTTACATTGAAAACCGCAGATCTTCTGTCCGGTGTAAGGTAGAACATATCTTTCGAATCATAAAATGTCAATTCGGATACAGGAAAACGGCGTATCGAGGGCTCAAAAAGAACGAGAACCGTTTGTATGCTATGTTTGCCTGTGCCAATCTGTATGCTCTTGCGATTGCCGGGCGAAAACTCTACCCGGCTTAATATAGGGGAAATCTGCCCTTTTTGAGCCAAAAGGGCAGATAAGAACTGAAAATAGTGGCTAAATGACCATTGCGAGGGCATAAAATCTTCTGTTTTGAGTAAAAACCTTTGAAAGCCAATCAATATTGTTCAAGGGGCCATAAAAAGCTGATTTATTCAGAGGTTCCTTAGTATAAGGGGCTGATAAGATGGCAAAAATTGCGCTTCCGTTATTGGAAATTCGAAAAGAAACGGTGAAAAAATGGCTGCCCAAACGGAAAAATCATACCCACAAGGGCGACTATGGAAAAATATTGCTTTTATGCGGCTCGGTGGGTTTTACGGGAGCGGCTGCGCTTGCGGCGATGGGTGCGGCAAGAAGTGGCGCAGGATTGATTTTTGTTGGGGTACCTCAGAGCGTTTATCCCATCGTTGCAGGTAAATTAACAGAGCCAATGGTGTTTCCGTTGCCCGATCAGGACGGAAAACTCTCGCAGGAGGCGATTGCTGAAATTTTAGAGCGCTTAGCTGCGTGTGATGCTTGTTTGATCGGCTGCGGACTCGGAAAAAGTGAGGGGACTTATCAAGTCACTAAGGCAGTTTTGGAGCATGCGGATTGTCCGGTGGTTTTGGATGCTGATGGCATAAATGTGATGCAGGGGCATATAGATGTATTGCGTAGAGCTAAGAATTTGATCCTGACACCGCATGACGGCGAGTTTTTAAGGCTTGGCGGAGAGTTCGGCTGCAACCGTTTGGCGGCGGTTCAGAAGCTTCACTGTGCAACGGGCGCAACGGTACTGCTCAAGGGCTATCGAACCCTGATTTGCGGCAAAGAGGGCTGCTTCATCAACCGCTGTGGAAATCCGGGAATGGCGAGAGGCGGCAGCGGAGATGTTTTGGCAGGCATCATTACGAGCTTGCTCGGACAGGGGCTTTCTGCAACGAAGGCTGCGGCTTTGGGAGCGTATCTCCACGGACAAGCAGGAGATGTGTGTGCTGAGCTTCTTGGAGAGCATGCGATGCTTCCGACGGACATGATCGAGGCACTGCGCTATATTCTGAAATAGGGAAGTGGTGGCTTGCGCCGAATCATCATTGCATTTTTACTGTGTCTGCTGTGCACGGCTTGTGCAAGTGAGGAGGAAGTTTTATCGCCTGCGATCGATTTCAGAGCCGAGGTGGTGCAAAATGGCGGCTGCAGCTTTGTTGCGCAGGTGGAGGCGGATTTTGGTCAGACGGTGCAGATGTTTACGCTGCAATGTCAGACGAATGAAAACGACGAATTGCGTTTTTCTGTCCTTGCGCCTGAAACGCTTGCAGGCATCAGCGCAACCGTAACAGAGGGTGGCGGTACGATCACCTATGACGGTATGGCGATGGATTTCGGCTTGCTTGCAAACGGAAATGTCATTCCTGCGGCGGCACCTGCGATCGTCTCAAGCTGCTGGACAAATGCTTACATTGCATCGGCAGGAAATGAGAATTCGCTTTACAGAGCAACCTATGAGAAAAATTATGACGAAAAAAAGCTGATTGTGGAAACTTGGTTTGAAAAAGGACTACCAATTTCTGCGGAGATATGCTATAATAACGAAAGAGTTATCAAAATTACGATCAGTGATTTTTCTTTGAATTGACGGAGAAAACAATGGAGTACTTAAAACGAACTTGGGCGGATATTTCGCTCGACAATTTGAAACATAATTATGAGGCGCTCAGGAGCCGCATTCCTTCGGAGTGTCGTTTTTTGGGCGTGGTGAAAGCCGATGCTTACGGACACGGCGCCGTACCGATCAGCCGTTATTTGACGGAGCTGGGTGCGGAATATTTGGCGGTTTCCAATATTGAAGAAGCTGCGCAGCTCCGCAGGGGCGGCATTCGAGGTCCGATTCTGATTTTGGGCTATACACCGCCCGCATATGCCGAGGAGCTTGCGAAAATGGGCTTGCGCCAAGAGGTGCACAGCTTGGAATATGCACGCAGCTTGAATGAACGCTTGAAGGGGAGCACCCGACGTATTCGTATCCATATCAAGCTCGACACGGGCATGTCACGCTTGGGCTTTTTTGCCTATAAGTGTGAAAGAACGGTGGAGGAGATCAAGGAAATTTCTCAAATGGAGCATCTTCTGATCGAGGGCATTTTTACGCATTTCCCCGTGGCTGATACGATCGACGGTGCAGACGAGAATTTCACAAGATGGCAGTTCGAGCGTTTCATGACCATGTTAGACAGCTTGAAAGCGGTCGGCATCGAACCGCAGATTCGCCATTGCTGCAACTCGGGCGCAAGCGTGTTGTATCCTGAATTTGCGCTTGACATGATCCGACCGGGCATTGCGACCTATGGCGTGACGAGTGATGATCTGGCGGATAAGATCGACCTGCGCCCTGTGATGCAGCTGCGCTCAACGATTTTCCAAATTCGTGATTTTGACCCACTGATCACGGTCAGCTACGGCAGGACTTACACGACGGAGGACCCAACCAAAATTGCAGTCGTCGGCATCGGCTATGCCGATGGCTTGCAGAGAAGCTTGTCGAATAATATTTCCTTCCTTTTGAACGGAAAACGAGTGCGTCAGATCGGGCGTATCTGCATGGATATGTGCATGATCGACATTAGCCGTGTGCCCGATGCAAAGGTCGGAGATGTTGTGACCATTTTCGGCGAGGACGGAGATGACAGCATCGCCGTCAGCGATTTCTCAAGACGCTTGAACACCATACCCTACGAAATTTTGTGCGACATCAATAAGCGCATTCCGAGAATTTACTTTGACGGAGAAAATCAGACGGAGATATTGCAATACATCGTTTAATGAAACATAGAATGTATTGGAGTTCCGCTGAATAAATTTTGCTTCTGCGTGGGAGAATAAGGTTGAGCCGTTACATATGACGGCAAGACCAACACGGAGCGTGAAGCAAATGGATACAACCGTAAAGAGGGGCGACATTTTTTACGCCGATTTAAGTCCGGTGATCGGCAGTGAGCAGGGAGGTACCCGACCTGTCCTCATTGTGCAAAATGACACCGGAAACCGCCATTCACCAACCGTTATCGCAGCGGCGATCACAAGTCAGCTGAATAAAGCAAAGCTTCCGACGCATATCGAGCTGATCGGGAAAAATGTTGGCTTGACGAAGGATTCTGTGGTGCTGCTCGAACAGATCAGAACGATCGACAAACGCCGCCTGCGTGAGCATATGGGACGCTTGGACGAAGGTCTGATGAATCAGGTGGATACTGCGATCGCAGTGAGCTTCGGCTTGCCGCAGGCATAAAGACGAGTCCCTCTCACATAGAATTTGTGGGAGGGATTTTCTATGGACATTTATGAAAACGGCAGGAAGATCGGCATTTTACATATGGAAGAAGACGGACTTTACAGCAAAATCACCTGCAAGTGCGAGCCGAGCAAGAGCGTCAGACGGATCTATCTTGCATACCCTTATGCGGCGCAGTATCTTGGCATTCCCGATGCAAACGGATTTTTGGAAAAACGCATTGCGAGCAAAAAGCTTCCGAAGCAGTTTTGTGCGGTTGCAGCGGTTAAGACCGATGCACACTATCTGCCATGGCGCGGCATGATCGATGGGATCATGGTGGAAGATGCCATGATCGCACCGGAAGAAATTGCAATTGCGTTGGATGAAACAATGAATTTCCCGAGCTGGAAGCTTGAAACGAAACTGATCCATCAGAAAGAAATGGCGGTGATCCCGTTGAACGATGACGGGTTGCCGCAGCCGATAGAAAGAGAGGCAATAGAAAATGAAACGTTGGATTTCGATGATCCTGATTATGACATGCCTTCTGAGCTGCCTGCCGCTGACGGCGAGGGCGGAGAAGAATGGGAAGCTGATCGCCCTGACCTTTGACGATGGACCGTCGGGCTATACGAACGGACTTTTGGACGGACTTGCCGAGCGTGATGTGAAGGTGACGTTCTTTATTGTCGGTGCGAGTGCGACCTGCTATCCCGACACGGTACGCCGTGCCTATAACGAGGGACATCAGATTGCGCAGCATACGTATAACCATCCTGCCCTGACAACGCAATCCGATGAGCAGATTCGCTGGCAGGTGAACACGACCGATGCGATTTTGGACGAAATTTTGGGTGAGGATTTCGACTATCTTCTGCGTACGCCTTATGGCGATTGTAACGGCAGAGTTTTGAGCCAAATCGGTTGCCCGAACATCATGTGGTCGGTCGATTCGTGCGATTGGCAGCTGCTCAATGCCGAGAAGGTACGAAATCAAATTGTTAACTGCGCCTTTGACGGTGCGATCATTCTTGTGCATGATATCCACAGAACTTCGATCCCGGGCGCACTGGATGCCATTGATATTTTGTTAGATCAGGGCTATGAATTTGTTACGGTCAATGAGCTCTTCCGTCGCAGAGGGGAAGCGCTGGTTGACGGTCAGAATTACTATCAGTGCAAGCCGACCGGTGTGGACTATGGCAGTTTGGAGGACCCGACCTTCCATATTGATGATAACGAGATCACCTTCACGGACATTTGTGAGAATGGAAAGCTGTATTATACGACTGACGGCACAAAGCCAAATGAGAGCAGCAGCACTTATACAGAGCCGATACCGCTGTTTGACGGCACGCTGAAATACTGTGTGATCGGTGACGGTGCGCGTACTCGCACGGAAACCCTGACGGTGAGCAAAAACGGCAACGCATTCAAGGACGTGAATTTTAAGGATTGGTATTTTGAAGCAGCCGACCGCACCGTGGAATTGGGCTTGTTTGAGGGAACGGGAGAATACCGCTTCTCGCCAAAAACAAGCTTGACCAGAGCGATGTTCGTAACGGTGCTGTATCGTCTGATGCAGCTGAAAGGGAAGGATACAACCGTCAGCAATCAGTCCTCCTTTGAGGATGTTAAGACGGAATGGTACCGTGAAGCGGTTTCTTGGGCGCATGAGAATCAGATCGTCAACGGCTATGAGGACGGCACCTTCCGTCCGAATGCAACGATCACTCGTGAAGAAATGTGTGCAATTTTGGATCGTGTGCTGCAATGGCTGGGAGAGAAGCGGCACAATGGCGCACTAAAATTCGATGATGCCGATAAGATCTCCGAATGGGCGAAGAATGCGGTTGCAAATGTCAGCAGTGCAGGCTTGATCCTGGGACAGAGTGATAATACCTTTGCGCCCAAGCAGACGGCAAACCGTGCACAGGCGGCAACCGTTTTGCTCAGATTGTATGACATGATCTGATTGACTTTCGAATGGGATCTCACCGCCCCTCATCACGAGGGGCGGTAAATTGTTGCAATAGCGCCAATTTCCGATTGATCTGTGAGATTATCGTTTCACCCTGTGGAGGGGCGTGACCCTCCCGCACAGAAAACGGTAAAATTTCGCCGCGAACTAAGGAACCTCTGAATAAATCAGCTTTTTATGGCCCCTTGAACAATATTGATTGGCTTTCAAAGGTTTTTGCTCAAAACAGAGGATTTTATGCCCTCGCAATGGTCATTTATCCACTATTCTCAGTGCTTATCTGCCCTTTTTTCTCAAAAAGAGCAGACTACCCCTATATCAAGCCGGGCAGAGTTTTCGTCCGGCAATCGCAAGAGCGTACAAATTGGCACAGGCAAACATGGCGTACAAACGGTTCTCGTTCTTTTTTAGCCCCCGATACGCCGTTTTCTTGTAGCCAAACTGACATTTTATGATCCTAAAGGCGTGCTCTACCTTACACCGGACTGAGGATTTTCGGTTTTCAATGTAACGCTCCCAATCTATGGCGTTGTCTGACACGCGCGGTAAAGTCCCGGGGCGGCGATTGATGCGGAAGTCTATTTTTGAAAAATGTTCATCGTTTTTGATCTCGGGGCGTTTCTGTACTCCGCGATATCCGGAATCTCCGTATACCACTTCATCGTCTTCTC
>SVKY01000078.1 GCA_015068235.1 Oscillospiraceae bacterium | reverse complement strand
ATAGACAAGCTGCTTGATGGTTTTGTTGGTATAGGCTTTGCCGTTGGTTTCCAGAGTGCCGCTGTAAAGCGTTGTATCGCTATCCGCTGCGGCAAAAACATCCTCGCACGTCAGCAGAATGTCAAAGTTCACCGTGTCGATGGCAAACGAGCCACGGCACTGATTCTGATGACGAGCCAAAATTTCAACGACTTTGATTGCGGAGCCGTCCGCTCTTTTGATATTCGGAATCAGGCTTTCAAAATCCTTGATCGCATTGATCATACCGTTGACGGATGATTCGGGGGAGTATTTTATAATTTGCTCCCTGGATGGGAAATTATAGTAGATTGTATCTACGGTGATCTCGCCTGCATGACGCTTGGCAAGTCCCTCAAATGCACCGATATGATCTGCATGCGGATGGGTAAAGAACCATGCGTCCACGTTGGGAACAGACTTTCCCGTTATTTTCCGCAGGAAGGAGAGCAAATACTCCGCATCGCCGTCCTCGGTCTCATAACCGCCGTCAATGACGATGATCTTGCCGCTTCTTGTCTTGATGACATACGACATATTTTGCGAATATACGCTGCCGTCAAGTCTTCTGCTGGGGAGCTGGTACAAATATGTAGAAGGATATGAATCTTTTACCCACACAGCATAGAGCACGACCGTCGCACCCGGCGTGTTTGTGATGTTGGTCACGGATTGGGCATCGGTATAGGTGGCAGCGGTTGCGCCTTTTGTTGCGGACCAACCTGCGAAGGTATATCCGGGTCTTTCGTAGCCATTTTTACTGAGCGTCTTGGCTTCGGCAAAGTAGTGTGTCGAGGGGGCAGTGGAACCGTGTGTTGTCAATGTGGTTTCCGCATCGTCGATCCTGACATTTTCAAACGCATGGGTTTCCCCTGCGACATTTACATCAAAACGCAGATGGTAAGTGCCCGTGATCGTCGGCGTGAAGGTGAAGTTATTTGAATTCATGCGAATATGGGTCGAGCCTGTTCTGAGGAAGGCTTCGACCTGCGAACCCCAAACGCCTGAGGTCGTGCAGGAGAAACGGTATTCCTGCCCGGCGGTCAAATAAAATTCATCGCCCGAGCGGTTAAAATAGTGGAAGGTTTCGCCACTGGTTTTCTTATTCTGTATGGTTACGATCCTGTTGGAAATGGAATAGGTGGATGTGTTGTCGCCGCCGTTGACCGTGGAAGTGGGAATATCGGTATCCAGTGCGGTCAACAGATTCAAACCATCGCTGTAGCGGATTTGATAGCTGCTCTTGGATTCCGGTGCATTTGCCGCAGGACCGATGTAAATATAATCGATCACGAGCTTGCCGGTCTTGCCTTCGATATTTTGCAGATTCGACCACTGGATTCTTGCCGATGTCAGATAATCGGCAGCGATCATCGCATCGGACAGATCGGTTTGCAGAACATAATAGGTGTCATCCTCAAAAGCGGTCGGGAGGGGGAAGAGCGGTGAGGTCGTGTTTGCGAGGTCTGCGGTGCTGTTGTTGGCATAAAATCTCAGGGCGAGGCTTTTGCCGGGGACGGTTTCCATATTCAAGGTTTTCAGCTTGACCTGGATAATATCGCCGGGGTTGGTATAGTATTTCAAACAATTTGCTGTCGAGATATAGCCCCAATAACCGGTGTTGGGCTTGTGTGTGACCGAGATGGCGTCGCCTGAGATGGCGATGTCTGACGTTTGGTTGCCGTTCATATACCAAACTCCGGCGGTTGACAGGGCGGATGATGAATGTTCATCTGAATTAAAATTGTGGTCGCCGTAGGCTTCACAGGTGTAGCGAAGATAGGATTCCGCATCGTTTTTGAAATCGAACAAAAGGCTGCCCACATAGGTCGACGGAGCCTTGCTCGGTGCGCCGATGTAGATATAGTCAAGGGAGAAGGTTTTTCCGATGATGCTGTCGCCTGCAAATGGGTCAATGCGGAGGCTGGTAATGGTTTGTCCGACATTTTTCGTCGGGAAGGTAAAGCGAAGCGTGGAAAATTCGCCGTCCACATAAGTGGATGTCCTTATGCCGTGTATTACGCCATTGCCGCCAAAGCTGCCACCGTCGGAGGTGCGGAAGTAGATATAGGCATTCGGAATGTCGGTGGAATCGACGGTTGTTTTAAGCCTGATCTCAACAATATCGCCGCTCTTGATCGTATGGTCCAGAGAGCTTTTGTTGAAGAAATAGGGGTCACCGCCGCTGGCAGTGCCGTTGATAACGCTGTTTGCCGTATCAGAGGTCAGATTTGCTTGGTTGACCGTCCAGTTGGACAGCTCGCCTGCCGCATCGCCGTAGAAGTGAATGATTTTCTGACCAATCATGACGGTAGAGGCAGAGTCCGTGGAGAACGGCACCTCTTCCCCGTTGAGCGTGACCTTGCTGACGGTTGCGCCGGCAAAGTTTACGCTTACGGTCATGTTAGCGATATCTGCATCAGAACTTTCGATTTCGAGCGTTGTGCCGTTTAAGGTTGCGGATATGTCTGTGACCGCCGCACTTGTTTTCAAAACAGGAACCCCTGACACTGTAATTGCGGAGCCGTTTGTGAGAGATGCAAAATTCCTTACGGAGGATGCATTTTGAGCAACAGCTGCATTCGATGCGTCCGTTGTAAAGCTGCCAAATGCTCTCGAGGCAGGTGCCGATTCAAAGGACTGATAGAAATACAAGGTCTTCAGGTCTGTATTTGCAGAATCGGTGATATTGATCTGAGAAGCACGGGCAACAGAATCGGCGACATCCAGCGTGATCTTATTCGGCCGTACGGTTACGGTTGCTCCTGCCTTGACGGGATAAAGCACCGTCTGATAGGTCGCAGCACCAGCCACGCTTTGGGTATATTTGAAGTTATTTCCCGAAACGGCAGCGGTGATGCTGTTTCCGCTTGCCTGCGCGATGATCAGATTCGAGCCCGAAGAAAATGCAGTTTTGCCCGTGTCATAGCTGTCGGAGGCGACGGAAGAATTTGAGCCTGACGAGGTGTGCCAGTTTTGCACATAGCTGTATTTCGTCGTGCTTGTTCCGTTTCCGTATTGTGCCTTATCTGTAACGATCATGATGCCGTTCAAGGCTTTGAACCAGCTGACCTCACGGTAGTGATGGAAGCCTTCCGTGATGCTTGTCCATGCGGACATGGAAGATGCACCCTGATTGCCTGCGGAGCTAAGTGTTGAGTTGTCCTTGTAGGTCATTTGCTTCAGGTTGGTTCTTTGGTTCGTGCCGTTGCATTCGATCGTATTATGTGCGGCGGTCGTATTGGCGTTCGTTGCGGTTTCGGCTAAGAGATATCTGCCGTTGTTGTAATAAAGGATCGCTAAAGCGTCGGGATGATCATAGTGTCCACCGGCTCTTGCGGACATATATATCATAGAGTCACTTGTGGTATAGCCTGTACGGTCGGTCGCAAACTGTCCGACGGGATAGTAGGCGTGTGTTTCCGGCGCAATGCCGTCATCGGAGTTCAGGAAATATTTCAGCTCCTGAACGTCTTGGTCATCATAAAAATCGTGGCTCAGTGCGCTCAGGAACTCGGAAATAAATTCCTTCGTTGCCACCGATCCGTGCTGACCTGTTGCAGGGGTGATATTGTTCGGGAAGGTCATGTCCATCATGAAGCGCACAAACTTGATCATATACGAGGTGTAGAGCTTGCTGCTGGCAGATGTCGTATCGCCGGTATCCTTCATTGCTGTTGCAATGTAACAAATACATTCCATGACCTCTGAGGTATAGCCGCCCAAAAGTCCCTCGTTATATGAGCCATCCGTGCCGAGCAAGCCGATATCATTGATCAGATCGTTCCATCTGTCGGCGTATCTCGTTGTCCAGGTGCTTTTGTTTGCAAATTCCGAAAAATAGGACAGACCGGAATAGAATCCGGAAATATGATGAAATGCGTGGTTTGTATATGCAGAGGAGGCGTGAGAGGTGCTTGTGTTGGAGAAAAGATTTCCGCCGCCGTCCAAAAATTCGATCTCATCAAAGATGTATTTTAAGAATGTTACATTTTCATCCGCCGTCAGTTTCTCATTCTCCAAAAGCGTCTTGTAAAAAAACGGGGCATAGTTCAATCGGTAACCCGATTCCTTGTCTCTGCCATCATACCAGCCTATGGTAACATCGGCATCGTTTATGAAGTCAAAGAGCAGTTCTTTGCCCTTGTTCAGATAACGTTCTTTGTCTGCCGCGCTTGTGTTGGAGTCGAGTGCAGTTTGGAACAGGGCGTGAACGCAGTGCAATCTGCAGTTCATATCGATCCAGCTATGCGCAGGAACGCCTTCCGCTGCCTTCCAGTCAAATCCGCCGGTCACACCGTCGTAGGAATAATGACCGACCGAGCTGTTATCGATAAGCCACTGCCAGGTGAGATTTGTCTCCGTCCATGCGGTTCCCACGGCGGAGAATTGCCATAGATCCAGGGAGGCAGAAGAACTGCCGTTGATCTTTGCATAGATCACAAGCTCTGTCTTTGCCGTACCGCTTGGCACGGTGAATTTCAAATATGCACGCTGAGAATTGGTGGAATACGGCAAGGAGGTTGTCGAATCGTGACGGGCAACGAGCGTTGTTGCCGTGCCGTAATTTGTGGACTTGCTTCCGTATTTCACGGTTGCGTCCGCCGAAGGATTGACCGAAGCAAGCAGAGTACCTGCGGAATTGTAGCATTTCAGAACAGGGCGCATGGATGCAGTGGCATATTCCTTGGAGCATATTTCGACCGAATAAGAGGTTTTCTTGAGGGTGGATAAAACATAGCAGCCCGAGGTATCGCTCACAACACCGAGACTATACTGTTGATAGGAGCTGCCCGAAATGGTCTTGTTTGCCACGGGTGCCTCGGGGTATGCAAAGGTGTCCAGCATGGCAAGCGTGCCGAAATATCGACCCATTCCGGCACAGTTCGGCGCATAGCCTGCAAACTTATTTTTGTAATAAGTTAAAAGTGCCGACTTTGCGGTGGTGTAATTACCTGCGCTTACAGCGGCCTTGACATCTTCCAAGCCGGTCGTGTCAAGATCCAGCTTCGCAAAGAAATCTGCATCCGTTTTAATGGACGGAGCTGCAACTACGCTCATCGGTGCGAAGGACAAGAGCATAATAGCGGTCAAAAGTAAACTAACGATTCTTGTCACTACTCTTTTTCTCATTTTGAAAATCCTCCTAATAATTCCACAATTTTGTACGATAAAATCATTATACTAAAAATTCACATGTGTTTCAAGTTTTTTCCACCTTTTGCGGTGAAATTGTTGCAGCATAAATGTGATTTCCTGTTTTCCCGGTATTGAAAACGGAACCTCAGCGTGCTATAATTGCAACAGAGAACAAACACTCTATGAAAAAAAGAAAAGGGGTGAGAAACAGTGAACGCAACAAGGCTGAAACGTATGCGGAAATTCCTGCGGAATTTGCTGGTGCTTTTTTGCGTTTTTTTACTGCTGTTTTTCGCCTTTTTTGTCTATCATCGGGCGCACCATGACTGCGCGGAGGACAGTTGTCCGATCTGCGTTATGCTGTCCGGCTCAGGGCTGAATGTTGCATGTATTCTCTGTGCGGTATTTTTAATCGCTGATTGCGATGGGCAAAAGGGACTTTTTTCGACGCACCCCATGCCGCTGACAAAGCATATCGTGACATTGGTGCAGCTAAAGGTGAAGCTTTCGAATTGATCTGCAACATTTTTTGCAATCAATTTGAAAGGAAGGTTTTTCATGATAGAACTGAAAGGAATCACAAAGCAATTTCAAAACGAAACGGAGATCTGTTATTCCGATCTTGTGTTCGAAAGCGGTAAGAGCTATGTTTTGCTGGGGGCATCGGGATGTGGCAAGTCAACACTGCTGAACATCATTGCAGGCATCATCTCACCTACGCAGGGCAAGGTTATCATTGACGGCGCTGATCTGACACAGGCATCGCAGAAGCAAAAGGACCGCTTCCGCATTCGGAATATCGGATATATTTTCCAGGATTTTAAGCTCATGAATGATATGAGCGTCATCGACAATATTCATGTTTTGCGTTTGGAGGGGATCGACACCTCATCTGCAGATGAAATTCTAAAGAAGCTGGGAATCCATCAAAAGAAAAATTCAAAAATCAAGCATCTGTCCGGCGGAGAAAAGCAACGTGTTGCGATCACCCGGGCACTCGTCAAGGCACCGGAGATCATTCTTGCAGACGAGCCTACGGGCAATTTGAATTTCGCCATCGGCGAGCAGGTAATTCGGGAATTGCTGTCGGTTTCGAAGGGTAAAACCCTGATTGCGGTTACGCATGACGATCGCCTTGTGCAGTATTTTGATGAAGTGCTTGACATGAATCTGATCACAAGCGGCATGCGTGATATCGTCAGAAAGGAGGAAACTTGAGATGTTTCAGTTTGCTCTGAAGAATCTGGCGCTCAA
>SVKY01000021.1 GCA_015068235.1 Oscillospiraceae bacterium | reverse complement strand
CTTATACACTCAAACGAGCTTACTTATTAGAGGGCGACCCAAGAGCAAATGTGTAAACCATGTTGTTGCGCAATCTGTAAACCATGTTGCTCTTGACACATGACCCTCCCCTACAGTTCAAAATTTGTAATTCAGCGATAAATCGGAATTTGGCAGATAATATTATGGGACGGCTTTTGCCGTCCCATAATAAGTTAGAAGACAGTGCTCAATCTAACGATTGCGGCAGATCAAAGCTTTCTTCATATCGCAATTCATCGGTTTGCCGATAGGGGAATTGTGTGCTGACAGGCTTGATGCTTCGGAACAGCTCTGTCATTTCATCAACACTCACGGTTGCCGACAATGTGAACAGATAATCACCGTCTGTCCAATACCATGTGCGTGATACGGTGTTAAGCGGATCTAACCAATCAGGATGCTCACTCCAATCATGCTCGAAGGAAAATACGCTGTATTCATCTACCTGGATAATTTGATACGAGGAATTGATGGTATCTGTATCATTCACGGCGTGGGTTACATACGCTGTGCCATCGGCGGCAACGATTGCCAAACTCTGCGTAAAAATAATTTGCTGCTCACTTTCACCGCACCATTCATAGTGGACGGTGGTTGGGCTGTTGAGAATTTGCGCAACCTCTGCCTGTGTCAGCACGAAACCAAGAGGTTGCTCTGTCATAAATGGATAGTAAGCATGGAAGTCTTTCTGCTCAATATAACAGTTTGCTGAAAGCGTGTCGGGTGAGACATCCTTTGTCGGCAGGAAATAGGTTTCAATTTTTTCAGGCGCATTTGGGTTGGCGAAATTTTCCTTAAATGTCAACTGGTAATAGCGATTGGTGTCATTCTCGGATATTTCAAAGTCAAAAATTTCATCTTTGTTCGTCACGACCTCGACATCACCGATTTGATAAGTGAGAACATAGGCGGCAAAAACGCTGCCTGCTAATGCGATGATTGCGGCGGCAATGATCAACGTGCGGCGAAAAATATGTGCCGTACAGACATTTTTGGGGTTTACGGTGGGAAGGTCTAAATCCTCTTCAGCGGGAACATCGTAAAAATCGTCGTTGACGGATTGAAGCAGTGCTTTTTCAAATACGTTCATTTCAAAAATCCTCCCTTTGATAAATTCTTAGAAGCTGAGCTTTTGCGCGTGTCAATTGCTTATGGATGGTATTGCGCGGACGATTCAAAAGCTTGGCGATATGCTTGATCTCCAATTGCTGAACATAACGCAACATCAAAACTTCTTTATAGATGCTTGGCAGACTTTCTATAGCTGCAAGCAATCTTTCATAGTCCTGTGAAGCGGCAACGGTTTCAAACAGGTCTAACGAACTGACTGCAACTACCGTTTCTATGTTTGAATCATTTTTTTGCCTGGGCAACAGATCCAAAGCTGCGTGCTTTGCGGCGGTTAGGACATAGGCACGGAGCGCCTGCTCGTTTTGCGGCAGGAACTTATGCTGGCGGCTAATGCGCAAAAGTGCGGTTTGAACGGCATCTTCCGCATCATGAAGGTTGTGCAAAATGCGTTCTGCCACAAAGAGCATCTGCTTCTGATAAGCGTAGACTATGCTTTCGAAGTTGTGTTCGGACATGGCGTCCCTCCTTTTTGCGGTAGTATAATACTGTTTCTTGATAAAATGGTTTGAAAACCATTTTATTGCAGGATGGTATCCTGCGCCGCCTATGGCGGCAGAAACAGTATTACACGGCATTTCTCGGCGGCTTCGCCGCCATGCCGCTGATCAGCGGCATAATAAAACGGTCAATCCGTTTTATTAGAAATAAGTTTAAGAGCTCTTATCTATAAAGACGATAGAGAATTAAAAAAGGGGACAAAAAACGGCGGCTTTTTTTAGCCGCCGTTGAGATTATTTGAACAAGCGAAGCTTGCCGATGATGGGCAGCTCCTTAGCTCGACCTTGAACAGCGTTGATGATACCCAAGATGAGAAGTACACAGATCGCTACATCTGCCAGCCAGAAAATGATACCCAGCGGAAACAGGAAGAACGTCAAAACGCCTCCGAACACCGAGAGCACAAACGATGCAATCACAAGAGGCAATGCCTGATTGACGTGGAATCGGGCGAAATTGGAATTGGGCGCTGCGAAGATCGGGATCAGGATCAGGAAAGACAGGTAGGCAAAGACTGCCATTGCCTTATTCTCCGCAATGTCTCGCGGGTCCATTTGATGGGTGAAATCAGCGGTGTTGTTAAAATTGTTAACGAAATCTCTTGCTTGTTGGGCTGTGTTGGGGGCGCCGCAGTTGGCACAATGTGAAGCATGGTCTGCCATTTGTGCGCCACAGTTTCTGCAATAGCTCATGGAATTTCTCCCTTCCTTTTGATGTTTCCATATTAACCGATTTTGCGGCATTTTTCAAGCATAAAATATAATCTATAAATATGCAAATAACATGAAAGTTTCGGATTGACGAATTTCACATGAGATGCTATAATAATGCTGAATGAAATCGAAGGAAGTAGATCATGAAACAGAAAGATAGTCTTTTGCAGGGCCCGATTTGGAAGGGGCTCATTCTTTTTGCCATGCCCATCTTGTTGGGGCAGATTTTTCAGCAGTTATATAATACAGCAGATGCTTGGATCGTTGGCAAATATCTGCCCGGTGCGCCTTATGCGGCGGTTACCTCGACGGGAAGCCTTGTGTTTTTGCTCGTTGGCTTCTTTGGCGGTATTTCGGTCGGTGCCGGATCCGTCATCGCACGATATTACGGCGCCAACGACATTGAAAAGCTCCGCAAGACGATTCATACTACGATTCTGTTCGGTCTGTTTGCCGGTGTTTTGCTGACTGTGATCGGCGTTGGCTTTACGCCGACGATCTTGCGTTGGATGTCTGCTCCGAAGGACAGCATTGAGTATTCGATAGAGTATTTCCGATTATATTTTCTCGGCGGTATTGCGATTTCCATGTATAATCTTTGCATGGGAATCCTGCGCGCTGTTGGCGACAGCAAGCATCCTTTGTATTATCTGATCGTATCCTCGCTGATCAATGTCGCACTGGACTTCTTGTTTATGGGCTATTTCGGTTGGGGTGTGTGGTCAGCCGCCTTTGCGACAACGATTTCTCAGTTTGTCAGCTGCGTTTTGTGCCTGATCCGTCTGTTCAGATGCAAGGAGATCTATCAGCTGAAGACAAAAGAGCTGCGAGTGGATAAAGAACGCTTAAAAGAGATCATCCACTATGGCTTGCCCTCCGGCTTGCAGAATTCGGTGATCGCATTTGCTAACGTCATTGTGCAGACCAATATCAACAGCTTTGGCTCTGTTGCGCAATCGGGCTGCGGTACTTATGCAAAATTGGAAGGCTTTGCATTCCTGCCCATCACTTGTTTTACGATGGCACTGACAACGTTTGTCAGCCAGAATTTGGGCGCAAAGCAGTATGAAAGAACGAAACAAGGCACGAAATTCGGCATTATTTGTGCGGTGATCCTGGCTGAGATTGTCGGTGTGATTTTGATCCTATTTGCCAAGCCGCTCATGGAGAGCTTTATTCATAACGATCCTGAGGCAGTCAAGATCGGCATACAGCAGGCGAATATTGAATCACTGTTTTTCTGCTTCTTGGCATTTTCGCACTGCATTGCGGCGATTTTGCGTGGTGCGGGTAAACCCGTTGCACCGATGTTTGTGATGCTTGGAACGTGGTGTGCACTGCGTGTGGCGTATATTTCTATCTTCGTTCCGATCGTTGGGAAACCATGGGTCATTTTCAGTGCCTATCCCTTGACGTGGACGATCAGCAGTATCATCTATTTGATCTTCTATCTGAAATCCGATTGGATCCACGGCTTTGAAAAACGTGATAAAAAGCATCTTGCAGCTCATATTGAAAGAGAAAAGAAATAAATTTAACGCCACTTGACCGTTTTGGTCAAGTGGCGTTTATCGATTTTATGCGCCGGGATCCTCAACGTAGAGCTCACGCACAGCGTTGGGGTCAGTGGGCTTTGCTGCTTCAAGCTGTACTTCAGCTGTAGGCTTGTTGGGGTTGTTGCGGTATTCCAAGAACTTCGGAGCGACCTGCGGGAACAGTGCATAGGACAAAACGTCTTCCTCACACTTGGCAAGATTGCCGGCTTCCTTGCGGTACTTTTCTAACTCGGGCTTCAGCAGATCAGCAGGACGGCAGGTGATGACTTTGTCGTTGCCGATGCACTTCTTGCGAACTTCCTCATTAACCTTGCCGGGCAGTTTGCCATATTCGCCGCGGAGCAGACCCTTGGATTCCTTGGGAACCATCTTATAGCGTTCGCCGCCGATGATGTTCATAACCGCCTGCGTACCGACGATTTGGCTGGTCGGCGTGACAAGGGGAGGATAGCCGAAGTCCTTACGGACGCGGGGAACCTCTGCCAATACGTCATAGTAGCGGTCTTCCTGACCTGCCTGCTTGAGCTGACCGAGCATGTTCGAAAGCATGCCACCGGGAACCTGATACATCAGAGCCTTCGTGTCCACGTTCAATACCTTGGGATCCAAAGAGCCTTCTTTTTTCAGCTTTTCAGCGACCTTGCGGAAGTGAGCGGCAGCATCATTGAGCTTTGCGAGGTTCAGACCGGTATCACGCTCGGTGCCCTCCAAGGTGGCAACCAAGGCTTCGGTCGCAGGCTGAGAGGTGCCGTTTGCCATCGGAGAAAGTGCGCAGTCAACGATATCAACGCCAGCCTGCGCAGCCATCAGGTTGACCATGTCACCGGTGCCTGCGGTGTTGTGTGTGTGCATATGGATGGGGACGGAAACATTATCTTTGAGCTTCTTGACCAGCTCAAAAGCATGGTAGGGAAGCAGGAGGTTTGCCATGTCCTTGATGCAGATGGAGTCAGCGCCCATCTTTTCAAGCTCTTTGGCAACTTTGACAAAATACTCGTCGTTATGTACGGGGCTGACGGTGAAGCTCAAGGCGACCTCTGCCCATGCACCGTACTTCTTTGCGGATTCCACAGCCTTACGCAGGTTGCGGATATCATTCAGTGCGTCGAAAACACGGACAACATCGATGCCGTTTTCGATCGACTTTTTACAAAATTCTTCGACAACATCATCTGCATAGTGCTTATAACCCAAGATGTTCTGTCCACGGAAGAGCATTTGCAGCTTGGTTTTGGGCATATGCTTCTTGATGGTGCGCAGGCGCTCCCACGGATCTTCGTTCAGAAAACGCATGCAAACGTCAAATGTTGCACCGCCCCAGCATTCGCAGGACCAGTAGCCCATGTTGTCGAGCATTTCCAACGCAGGGAGCATATCATCCAAACGCATGCGAGTTGCAGCCTGCGACTGATGTGCATCACGCAGGATGGTTTCTGTAATTTTTAAGGGATTCTTTTTCATAAATTACCTCCTTAGCCGAACAGGGCAATAAATACGCCTGCGGCAACAGCAGAGCCGATAACACCGGCAACGTTCGGACCCATGGCGTGCATGAGCAAGAAGTTGGACGGATCCTCCTTCTGACCTTCCTTCTGTGAAACACGAGCAGCCATCGGAACGGCGGAAACACCGGCAGAGCCAATAAGCGGATTGATCTTCTTGCCCTCGGGCAGGAAGAGATTCATAAACTTAGCGAGCAGAACGCCGCCGGCAGTGCCGCCTGCGAAAGCGAAGATGCCGAGTGCCAAAATGCCCAGGGTCTTCGGATCGAGGAAGCTTTCTGCCTTAGCGGTTGCGCCAACAGAGATACCGAGGAAGATGACAACAATGTTCATCAGCTCGTTCTGTGCGGTTTTTGCCAAACGGTCCACTACGCCGCATTCACGGAAGAGGTTGCCCAGCATCAGACAGCCGATCAAAGGAGCGGCACTGGGCAGGATCAGGGCAACAAATGCGGTAACAGCGATCGGGAAAATAATTTTTTCTTTCTTGCTGACGGTGCGCAGATTGTCCATACGGATCAAGCGTTCCTTCTTTGTGGTCAGACCTTTCATGATGGGCGGCTGGATCACGGGTACAAGCGCCATGTAGGAATAAGCAGCGATTGCGATCGGACCGAGCAGCTCGGGAGAGAGCAGGGAGGTGGTATAAATTGCGGTCGGACCGTCTGCACCGCCGATGATACCGATGGAGCCGGCTTCATTTTGGGTAAAGCCCAAAACGCTGTTTGCCAAAATAAATGCAACAAAGATACCGAGCTGAGAGGCAGCGCCGAGCAGAAGACTCTTGGGATTTGCAATCAGCGGAGCGAAATCGGTCATTGCCCCGACACCGACAAAGATCAGGCAGGGGTAGATGCCGAGCTTGACACCCAAATAGAGGATGTCAATCAATCCGGCGGATTCATTTGTACCGTCTGCAAGGGTGACGCCGTTCTTGATCAGATCCCAGTGGACGTGACCGCCTTCAAAAATTTCGCTGTGGAACATGCCGGCACCGGGAAGGTTGGTCAAAAGCATACCGAAAGCGATCGGTAAAAGGAGCAATGGCTCAAACCCCTTGCCGATTGCGAGGAACATCAAAATGAAGGAGATGAGGATCATTACAAGGGCTTTCCAGTCGGTGTTGTTGATCAGCTTCTTGACACCGGTTTGCTCGAAGAATTCCTTCAACGCTTCGGAGTTGGTTTTTGTTTCTTCTGCAGTTTCCGCCGGTTCCTCGGTGGCGATCAGGAGAACCGCATCGACCCCTTCCCCGGCAGCCGTTGTTTCTGCATCTTCGTCGGTTGCGATTAAGACAACTGCTTCTTCAGACTGCGAAGCGGAGGCTGCAAGTGTGAAGCACATGCAGACGAGGAATGCCAAAACAAGCAGCGCAATCGAACAGCGATGCAGCTTTTTGTTGTGCTTGAACATATCTATCTCTCCTTAGTAAAATCAGGCGATAGAGCAGATGAGAGCCTGAGTTTCCACACTGTCGCCCTTGCGGACGTTGACACCTGCTACAGTGCCGTCGCAGGGAGCCTGGATTTCATTTTCCATCTTCATAGCTTCGAGAATAACGAGGACATCGCCCTTTTTGACCTTCTGACCGTTCTGGACACGGACATCCAAAATGGCACCGGGCATCGGAGCCTTTACCTGCGCACCGCCTGCGGGAGCGGCAGCTTTAGCGGGAGCAGCCTTTGCAGGGGCGCTCATCGTTGCAGGAGCGTTCATTTCTTCAATTTCGATCTCGTACAAAGAGCCGTTCACATTCACACGATATTTTTTCATTTTAATGATCCTTTCTTATATTACAGTTTTTTGATGGATACAATACGCAGTGCGGAAGCATCCGTTCCGGAGTACTCAGCAACAGCGGCGGAAAGAGCAGCGACAAGCTCCGCACGATTCGGGATTGTCGCTTCGGCCTGGGCGGCAGGCGCACTTTGTGCCGGTTCATCCTTTCGTTCACGGCAGAGCATGCCAAGCAGACAGCACAGACCGATGATCAGGATCAGTACGACAAAAACCGTACCTAAACCCATGACAACAACAAACCAGTTTTCCATTAGTTTCCTCCTTTTTCTTTGAGTTTCCTCGGGGTGGTTAATAGGCGAAAGCCTAAAACAGATAATATTAAGCGTCGATCGTGAAGCCCTTGCTTGCAAGAAGCTTGCCGTTGATATAGACCTCGATCAGGAACTGTCCGGATTGGACAGAAACATTACCTTCTTCATCCACCTGCAGGGGCATCGGAACAACGCCTGTGTGGCGGCGATCGAACCATACCGACTCCCACTTCATCTCACGGTCGTCAACGATAATGACACCGCCCTGAGAGGCTCTTCTTACGACATAGGTGACATGTACAGTGTCGTCAATGACAGAGGCAGAGAGATCACAGCTGTCGATCTGAACGCACATTGCAATTTTTTCATCGGCTGTGAAGGCGGTGCGTCGATTGTCAGTAAGATCACGGTAGTCCCAATTTTCCTCCTCAGGCTTTTCCCAAAGAGCGATCGAGCCACTGTTTTCATAACCGTCGCCGTAGGGGGCAGCGGGCTGAATTTGATAATCGGTGCAGGGAATGGCATTTCCGGTGGATGCCTCAACGGTCGTGGTGCCGAAAATGCGGGGATAGGTGTTTGTGGTTGTGTCCAAAGCGATCAGCGTGATCTCATACTGCGCATTTGCAGGCAGATACTTCAGCTTTACGGTATTTGCATCATCTGCATCGCAGGAGACACTCGGAACATCGTGACCGTCAGCTTCGTTGTAGTAGCCGTCCTTCAGACGGTAGCTGATTCTCCATTGACCATCGGGCTCGCCGGAGGGCGTGTTCCAAGAAACCACAAGATTGCCGTTTTCATCAGGTGTAGCGGTCAGGTTATTTACAATGATCGGATTTGCATCGAGAACCAATTCCTCCGGCTTATCCATTCCCAATGCTGTTAAGGTGAAGGTGTAGCTTCTAGAGAAATCCTCGATGGGGATATCAACAGAGGTGCCGACGGAGTCCAAATAAGAAGACATGCCTTCTTCCTTGTCATAAGACAGGATCCAACGATCGGGCACAACCTCACCGCACTCCCAAGTCAGCGTGACAACATTGTCCACGATATCCTTGATAGAGAAGTTCGTTGCGGTGATGCGGGGGTATACGTCGTAGGTGATATTGTTTTCGCCCTGAATGAATACGTTATCAACATCCTCGAAGGTGAAAATATATGTCTTGTTCAGCTCCAAGGAATTGATCTGATAGCTCTCACCGTCAAAACGGTAGGTGTGCTTATCCGAACCGTCCTCTTGGGCATAGGTAAGCTTCCACTGCGCAGGCTCCGGACCCTTATGGTCGAAGGTGAGCAGCACGTCGCCGTCGATATTCAGGCGCTCCAAATTGATGTTGGAGATGGTGGTATATTCATTGGTTGTCTCCGTCAATGCAGGAACAGCGGTCGAGAAGCTGTGATACTTTTCAGCAGCAACGGAAATGGAGTACGAAGTTTTCTCACTTAAACCCATGAAGCAGTACTGGTTGCCGGAGCGGACGCTGTGATAGACATTGCCGAAGGAGTCGGCGCAGTTAACGCTGAAATGCTTCGGGTTATCGTCCGTGGTCAGCTCTACGGTGATCTGCGTGGGAGTTGTGGAAATGGTAGAGATCTCGCTGATATCGATGAAATACCAATCCAACATGAAATAGCCGCCCAAAACGAGACCGATCAGAACGATCGCCAACACGGTCCAAGTGAAGCGCTTGGAGCGTTTCTTTTTCTTAACAGGGGGATCGTCATCGTAGTCATCATATTCCTCAGAGACATCATCATGCTTATGCTCCACGGATGTTTGAAGGACTGTGGGGGCAGGTGCCTTCTCAGGCGGAGTGACAAGGGTATATTCATGATTCGGTTTTTCTTCATTGATGACTTCGTCCGCAATGGCTAAAAGCGCATCAAAATCCATCTGATTCGGGTCTGCCTCATCATGCTCCTGTGTAGGCTCAGCCTTTGCCTCTTGCGCAGGCTCGTCTTGTAACTCCTGTACGGCTTCAGCTTCCGAGGGCTGTTCCTCAATCTCCTGCACGGGTGCAGGCTGCGGTTCTTCCGTCGGCTGAGGGGGTGTCTGTAAGACATCCGTACCGCCTGTAGTGAGGTCGGGCGCAAAGTTCTGCCGGAAGGTCTCGTCCAAATCTGCTGCCTCGGTCATGCGAATCGGCTCGTCCTCTATCGGTTCATCGATCAAAGGAACGGGATCAATATCGGCAACGATCGGCGGAGCGATCAGATCATCGGAAATGGCGTTGCGCTGCATATACAGGATCAAAGCCTGCTTGAACTCCTCGGGAGATTGGAAACGATCTTCCTTCTTGAAAGCGCACGCCTTCAAGATGATCTCAGCCAACTCATAATCGGCGTAGATCGGAGAGGGCAGCGGCTTACCGGTCAAACGCAGACGGTCTGCCATGGCAGCGTTCGTGCTCTCGTCTTCAAACGGACAATGGTTGCCATTATAGATCAAATAAAGGATCATGCCAATGGCATAGATATCCATGGTCAGGTTCGGACTTGCGGTAATATCGGACATTTCCGGCGCAGAGAAGGCACCGATATATTCCTCGGGAACGCTGGCATATTCCAAGAATTCCAAGCTCGTCAAGCCGAGATCGCCGATCAGGAATCTGCTGTTCGGCATAAGGAACACAGTTTGCGGTTTGAGGTTCAGGTGTAAATAGCCCGCCTGGCGGCATGCGGAAATGGCTTCGCACAGATCAATGCCAAGATTGAGCGCACGCAAACTGGTCATAGCGTTCATCGTCAAGAATTCAGACAGGGCAATATTGAGCGGATAAATTATGTAGATATCATATCCGACGCCGCTCGATTTCGGCACGACTTGGAAGGAAACGGCGCCTGCAAAGCAGCCGCTTGCCGATAACTGCTGTCCAATTTTCAGCTCTTGCTTTATATCTTCAGCCAATCTACCGTAGTAGGCGTGTACGGCTTCTTCATTTTCATAGGCACCTGAGAGGATCAGGGCACGGATCCTGCTGTCGTTCTCCGGAAGCGACAGAATATTTAAGACATAACGTTCTCCATTTTTTTCGTTGCGGAGGATGTAGCTTGGTTGATCGTTATGTCCGATCCGCTCTTTTTCGACGATCATGCCATCCATTAACGGGGAAATCATCTTGAGTTCGGACATCATCAAGCCTCCTTTTCATTAAAGCTCAAATTCTCACAAATATATAATATGCTATTTTTGCAAAAAAATCAACAGTGAACTTGCAAACTTCGGAAGAAATTTTATCTTTGCAACGTGAAATTCGGGTTACATGAACGTAGGAACGCAGCAATTGGAAAACAAGTAATTAAAATGTACGGTGGTTATAGGAAAATCGTTTGCTTTTTTCGAAAAATTTGGGAAAATATATACAGTGAAGCAGGCTGAGAAATGTGCAGAAATATAAATTTTAATGAAATATCAATAAACTTCTTGTCATATGCGAAAGAAAATGATAGAATATATAAAATCACGCAAAGATTCGAAAGGAGAAGCCTTACGATGGAAAATAAAGTTGTATGTTACTATTGCGGTACGATTTACGATTCGCAGGAGGAGAAATGTCCTCTGTGCGGCGGCAAGGCGGTCGCAAGCGAGGAGGAGAGCTATCGTCCTGTTCAGCGCCAGCGTATCACCGATCAAGAGCGAAAGCAGCGCCGCCGTGAGGCATCCAAGGGCGGCGGAAAGTTTGCTGCCTCCAATAAAAAAGAAGATGAAGAAAAGGCTGAACCGAAGAGCAATTCTACCAAAGCAATGCTGATCGCAGCGCTGGTATTTTTGAGCTTGGCGGTCGTGATCGTCACTTGGTTTATCGGTGATATGATCGGCTGGTGGGGCGGTATAGAGGACACGGTAGACCGTGATTCAGAGGTCACGCAGGTCGAGCTGGAGAATGAAGAATGTACATTGCTTGAGGTCTCGCACAATCAGATTCGCCTGGACGGCATCGGTCAGACGGCTGAGCTGAAGGTTACAGTGAACGCATCTTGCAGAAAAGAGATCGAAATCACATTCCCGAGTGCAAACATCGTGACGTCGGTCAGCGATAGCGCATCTGAAGTCAACGAGGATCGAAAGACGGACACTTGGGTGCTCACTGCGGTTGCAGATGGTACAACGCAGATGTCGTTTAGCTGCGGAGATCTTTCTGCAGTTTGTGATATCATTGTCGGCGAGAACACGCAACCTTCTTCTTCGCAAAATGCCGATTCCGAAACGGAAGAGACGAATGAGACGGACGAACCGAGTGAGAGCGAAGAGCCTGCACAGCCGGATGAGGATTTTGAACCTGAGCTGAATTTTGAGGGCGATATTTCCCTGTATCAGCGTGGCGAAACGGTGCCGCTTCGAGTCATGAATCTTCCGAGCGGTGCAAAGGTGACTTGGACGAGCTCCGATATTACGGTTGCGAAGGTCGATGACAACGGAATGCTGACCGCAGTTAACGGTGGTACGGCAACGGTTACCGCGGAGGTCTACGGCAAGAAGGTGGAAATTCTGGTTCGTTGTCCGTTTGATCGGAGCGGCGATATCGGTGCGCATTTGGAGTATACGGACGTGACGATCGGTGTCGGCGAGAGCTTTAATCTGTATCTGCTCGACAATGACGGATATCGTATTACAGATGTTACCTATGAAGTATCTGAAGAGGGAATCTGCTCCATCGACGATGGAGAGGTCACCGGCTTGGTTGGTGGCGATTATATCACGATCACGGTCATTTATAACACAGAAAAGTTTGAATGCGTGGTTCGTGTCCGCTGGTAAAAGAATACGGTCGGAAGCCAATGTGCTTCCGACCGTTTTTCGATACGACATAGTATTATACCAATCACCAATTAAAATGAGTGTTTTAATCGGCGATTAGTATTATTCGATTGTTTTTCCGTCGGAAAATGCGTTCCCAACGATCTGACCAAGTGCGATATAATGATGATTGAAGGAATCGTAGGTGATCGGACGCAGCTTTTTCGGATCGACCTTGCCATCGGTCAAGATGGAATCGTCAACATTGATATCGACGATTTTTCCGACCAATCGACAGCTTTCTGCATCATAGCTGATCAGCTCGCACTCCACTGCCATGGGAAGCTCGAGAATGATGGGGGCATTGATGCGGTCGCTTTTGACTGTATGGAAGCCGCATTTTTCGAGTTTGTTGGGGACCTTGTTGCCGGAGACAAGACCTACATAGTCGCATTCCTTCACATAATCTGCAGTTGCAATACTGACAGTAAAACAGCCATTTGCAAGAATATTTTTGGTGGTCTTATGACCCTCGCTGACGCAGATCGAAATCTCTTTGTCCTCACTGATGCCGCCCCAAGCGGCGTTCATGGCATTCGCCACACCGTTTTCGTCATAGGTTCCGATGATAAATACGGGCATCGGATAAACGGCAGTTTTTGCACCAATATTTTGTCTCATAATCAATCAACCTCTTTCTTCGGCAAATCCGCACATACCGAAACCGCCGGGACCGCAATGGGTGGTCACGACACCGCCCGTTTGGATCCAAAAAATCTCTTTGAAGCCAAGCTGTTTTGCGATAGAATTCGCTTCGTTGCGAATCGTATCGCTCAGACCCTTGGAGTATACAAACGCCATTGTCTCCCGGTTCAGGTGATTTTGCTCCACAAAGTCGAGAATGAATTTCGTGACGACCTTTTCCATCTTTCCACGGTATTTTTTTGTCGCTTTCAAATGACCGTCGCGCAACTCGATAAGCGGATTCAAGGATAGTATTTTTGCGCCAAGGTAGGCGGCATTGCTGACTCGACCGCCGGCACGAAGATATGCCAAATCACCGGGGAAGAAGCCCATGCGGCATTTTTGGCTGAGTTCCTCGGCTTTCGCCAAAGCATCTTCCAGCGTGGCTTCGGGATGCTCCTGCAAATACTGCGCCAATTTCATAATGACCAAGGATTGACCTGCGGAAACGTGCTTCGTATCGAAGCTGGTGATACCGTTTCTTCCCTCGGCAGCGATCACAGCGCTCTGATAGGAGCAGGTTGTTACAGCGGAATATGCCAAGTGCAGAATGTGCTTGTCCGGATGCGCCTGTTGAATTTTGTCAAAAATATGCTCGAAATCGCCAACGGTACAACCGCTGGTTTTTGTCAAATCACCTGTTTGCTCAAAATAACGATAAATATCCTCAGGCGGGAACGTACCGTCATCTACGGTCTTGTCGCCAAAGGCTACGTGCATCGGTACGGTGTAAATGCCGTAACGCTTTGCGATATCGACAGGGATGTCAGATCCGGTTTCCGCTAAAAGAATAAAGTTACTCATAAATAAGAAGTATTACCTTTCAAATTAGTGTGAATATCAGTACTGCCCACGGGAGTTCCCGTGGGCAGTATTTATAGTATTAGTCCTTGTACAGCTCAACGAGCTTGAGCAGATGCTCATAGCGCTCCTTGGCAGCTGCCTCGTTACGTGCGAAGAGCTCTTCTGCACGCTCGGGGAACTCGCGGGTCAGACGGCTGTAACGAGCCTCGTTGAGGAGGAACTCGCGGTAGCCATCCTTCGGAGCCTTGGAGTCGAGCATGAACTTGCCGGTCTCCTTGGACGGATCGAAGCGGAACATGTTCCAGTAGCCGCACTCAACAGCCTTCTTCATCTCGTCCTGGCAGTGGATCATGCCACCCTTGATGGAGTGCATTTCACACGGAGCATAGCCGATGATGAGGGACGGACCATTGTATGCCTCAGCCTCTGCGATTGCCTTGATCGTCTGAGCAGGATTTGCGCCCATAGCGATCTGTGCAACGTAGACATAGCCGTAGGACATTGCGATCTCAGCAAGGCTCTTCTTCTTAACTTCCTTACCTGCAGCTGCGAACTGTGCAACCTGACCGATGTTGGAAGCCTTGGAAGCCTGACCGCCGGTGTTGGAGTAAACTTCGGTATCGAATACGAAGATGTTGACATCCTCGTGGGAAGCCAGAACGTGGTCAACGCCGCCGAAGCCGATGTCATATGCCCAGCCGTCGCCGCCGAAGATCCAAATGGACTTCTTGGAGAGGTATTCTTTCTTCTCAAGGATCTCCTTGACGGTATCGCAGCAGACATCTGCTTCGAGATTTGCGATCAGAGCAGCGGTAGCAGCCTTGTTGGCTTCGCCGTCGTTCATGGTCTCGAGGTAGTTCTTGCAGATCTCACGGCGCTCGTCGGACTCAGTGCGCTCCATGATCTCAGCAACCTTCTCAGCCAAGCTCTCACGGATGACCTTCTGACCGACATACATGCCGAGACCGTGCTCAGCGTTGTCCTCGAACAGGGAGTTTGCCCATGCAGGACCACGACCGTTCTTGTCAGTGCAGAACGGGGAAGTAGCGCCGGGGCCGCCCCAAATGGAGGAACAACCGGTTGCGTTGGAGATATACATACGATCGCCAAAGAGCTGGGTCACGAGACGAGCATAAGCAGTCTCAGCACAGCCTGCGCAGGAGCCGGAGAACTCAAGCATCGGCTGCTTGAACTGGCTGCCCTTGACGGTGAGATCTTCGATCTCGGGCTTCGGAGCGATCTTGGAAACCATGTGGTTAAATACATCCTGCTGTGCCAGCTGGCTTTCCTGCGGAACCATGGTGATTGCCTTGGTCGGGCAGACGCCGACGCAGACGCCGCAGCCCATGCAGTCGAGCGGAGAAACAGCCATGGTGTACTGATAGACACCCTTGCCCTTGCCGGCCTTGATCGGGCGGATCTTAGCAGCCTCGGGAGCAGCAGCAACTTCTTCCTCGCTCAGAGCGAACGGACGAATGGTAGCATGCGGGCAGACATAAGCACAGTTGTTGCACTGAATGCACTTGTCAGCATCCCACTCGGGAACGGTAACAGCAACGCCACGCTTCTCGTATGCGGCGGCACCGATCTCGAACTGACCGTCAACGTGATCCATGAATGCAGAAACGCTGAGGCTGTCGCCATCCATCTTGCCGACGGGCAGGAGGATGTTCTTGACCATCTTGACAAGCTCGGGCTTGCCTTCCAAAGCGATATCCTCGCAAGCATCAGCAGCATCTGCCCATGCAGCGGGAACGTCGATCTTGACGTATGCGGTTGCACCTGCATCGATTGCGTTCCAGTTCTTCTCAACGACGTCCATACCCTTCTTGGAGTAGGAAGCCTCTGCAGCAGCCTTCATGTACTTGATAGCATCCTCAGACGGCAGAACCTTTGCCAGGGAGAAGAATGCGGACTGCAAGATGGTGTTGGTGCGCTTGCCCATGCCGACCTTTTCGGCAAGATCAATTGCGTTGATGGTATACAGCTGGACATCATTCTTAGCGATATAACGCTTTGCCTCAGCGCTCAGGTGGTGCTCGAGCTCAGCAAGATCCCACTGGCAGTTGATGAGGAAAACGCCGCCGGGCTTAACATCGTTGACAACCTTGAAGCCCTTGGTGATATAAGACGGGTTGTGGCAAGCAACAAAGTCAGCCTTGTTGATGTAGTACGGGCTCTTGATGGGCTTGTCGCCGAAGCGTAGATGGCTGACGGTGACGCCACCGGTCTTCTTGGAGTCGTACTGGAAGTATGCCTGAACATACTTGTCGGTGTGATCGCCGATGATCTTGATGGAGTTCTTGTTAGCGCCAACAGTGCCGTCGCCGCCCAGACCCCAGAACTTGCATTCGATGGTGCCTTCTGCAGCGGTGTTGGGAGAGGGCTTCTCTTCCAAAGACAGGAAGGTGACATCGTCGTTGATGCCGAGGGTGAACTGACGCTTCATCTCGTCCTTGTTCAGTTCTTCAAATACTGCAAAGACGGAGGAGGGGGGAGTATCCTTGGAACCCAAGCCGTAACGACCGCCGATGACGGGGATCATGCGACCTGCGTTTGCCAAAGCGGTAACAACGTCGAGGTACAGGGGCTCGCCAAGAGCGCCGGGCTCCTTGGTGCGGTCGAGAACAGCAATCTTCTTACAGGTCTCGGGAATTGCAGCAAGCAGCTTGTCTGCACGGAACGGACGGTACAGGCGGACCTTGACCAAGCCGACCTTCTCACCATGAGCGTTCATGTAGTCGATGACTTCTTCAGCGACGTCAACGATGGAACCCATAGCGATGATTACACGATCTGCATCGGGAGCGCCGTAGTAGTTAAAGAGCTGATAGTCGGTGCCGAGTTTGGCATTGACTTTGCCCATGTACTCTTCAACGATCTCGGGCAGTTCATCATAGAACTTGTTGCAAGCCTCACGGTGCTGGAAGAAGGTGTCACCATTTTCGTGAGAGCCACGCATTGCGGGACGCTCGGGGTTCAGGCAGTGTTTGCGGAATGCTTCAACAGCATCCATGTCGCACATTTCCTTCAGATCCTCGTAATCCCAAATAGCGATCTTCTGAATCTCATGAGAGGTGCGGAAACCATCAAAGAAGTTGATGAACGGAACACGACCCTTGATCGCTGCCAAATGAGCAACGGCGCCGAGGTCCATAACTTCCTGCGTGTTGGTTTCGCAGAGCATAGCAAAGCCGGTCTGACGGCAAGCGTAAACGTCGGAGTGATCACCAAAGATGTTCAGAGCGTGGGTAGCGACGGTACGGGCAGAGACGTGGAAAACGCCCGGGAGAAGCTCGCCGGCGATCTTGTACATGTTGGGGATCATCAGGAGCAGACCCTGAGAAGCGGTGTAGGTGGTGGTCAAAGCGCCGGCTGCCAAGGAGCCGTGGACCGTGCCTGCTGCACCTGCTTCGGACTGCATCTCAACGACCTTGACACGGTTGCCGAAGATGTTCTTACGACCCTGAGCGGACCACTGATCAACGTAGTCAGCCATCGGGCTGGACGGAGTGATGGGGTAGATGCCTGCTACTTCAGTAAAAGCGTAGCTGACATGCGCGGCGGCAGTATTGCCGTCCATGGTTTTGAACTTTCTTGCCAAAATAAATACCTCCATTTAGCATTTGTTTTCAGACACTGATATCATACCACTAAATTCTCGTTTTGTAAATGAGAAAATCGCAGTATTTGATATTTTTTTTTCGAATTATATCAAATATTTCCGAGAATGAGAAATAGGAATTGTAATTTGTCGCCATTTGATGTACAATATAGATAAAAGAGGTGAGAATATGATCAGTCGATTGGATTCTATGGGATTAAATGGCGTAGAGGGCTATGCAGTTTCGGTAGAGTGTTTTATTTCGAGCGGACTTCCGGTGTTTGAGGTCGTCGGTCTGCCCGATGCAGCTGTCAAGGAAGCAAGAGAGCGTGTCAGAGCTGCTATCAAAAACAGCGGATTTAAGTTCCCTGTCAGCCGTATTACATTGAATCTTGCGCCTGCGAATACGAAAAAGTACGGTACATTTTATGATCTTCCGATCTTGCTGGGTATTTTGGCAGCAAGCGATGTTTGCAAGCTGCCGAAAGAGAAAACGGTATTTTTGGGAGAATTGAGCTTGGAGGGAAGATTACGCCCCGTGCAGGGCGTTTTGCCGATGGCGATCGCAGCACGAAAGCTGGGCTTTACGACACTTTATGTACCTGCGGAAAATGCCAAGGAGGCAACGTTGGCAGAGGGCTTGACCGTCATTCCCGTGACATGTGTGGCGCAGCTGATTGCGCATTTGCGAGGAGAAGAGCTGATCATGCCAGAGGCGCAATGGATCCCCGAGGAATATGAGGCGGAGCTTTTGGATTTTGCTGATGTCAAGGGGCAGGAGAACGCGAAGCGTGCATTGGAGATCGCAGCTGCCGGAGGTCATAATGTTTTGATGATCGGACCTCCGGGGTCGGGTAAGAGCATGCTTGCCAAGCGATTGCCGTCGATTTTGCCCGATATGACGAAGGATGAATCCTTGGAGGTTACCAAGATCCATTCCATTATGGGAATGCTGCCGTCTGAGGCACCTTTGGTTCGACAAAGACCCTTTCGTTCGCCGCATCATACGATCTCGCCTGCGGGCTTAACAGGCGGTGGAACGATCCCAAGACCCGGTGAGATCTCAATTGCGCATAAGGGCGTGCTGTTTTTAGATGAGCTGCCTGAATTTCGCAAAGAGGTTTTGGAGGTCATGCGCCAACCGTTGGAGGATGGTGTTGTTACGATCTCCAGAGCCAGCGGTGCAGCGAGCTTCCCGAGTCAATTTCAGCTGGTCTGCGCAATGAATCCATGCCGATGTGGCTGGTACGGTGATCCGTCGGGGCGTTGTGTCTGCTCACAGCTGTCTGTCAGACAATATCTTTCGAAAATTTCGGGACCGCTGTTGGATCGTATCGATATCATTTTGGAGGTTCCGGCGCTGAACTTTGAAAAGCTGCAAAACCGCGCACAGCCTGAAGCCTCTGCCGAGATCAAACAACGTGTCAACACTGCGAGGCTTGTGCAGCAGAATCGTTTTGCCGGGATGCGATGCCGTTGCAATGCAGATATGAAAACAAGAGAGCTTCGGCAATGCTGCGAGCTGGACGAGGGCTGTGTGGCGCTGATGAAGCAGGCGTTTGATGCCCTTGGCTTGACCGCAAGAAGCTATGACCGTATCCGCAAGGTTGCACGGACCATCGCGGATTTAGAGGGCTCGCAGAATATTCAGCCGGAGCATATCGCAGAGGCGATCCAATACAGAACATATCAATTTAATGATGGATGAGGAGTTACCATGAACGAGATATTTTTGCTTAAATTAGGCGAGATCGTCCTAAAGGGCGGCAATCGCTTTCAGTTTGAAAACCGTTTGAAGACCAATGTTTCACGCAGAATGCGTCCGTTTGGCGATTTTCATGTTTCCATTGTGCAGTCAACGCTCTATGTCGAGCCTGAAAATGAAAATTGCGATGTAGACGGCGCATGGGAGGCTTGCCACTATATTTTCGGCATCGTTTCCTGCTGCCGTTGCCGTCCGTGTGAGAAGCAGACGGATGCGATTTTTGAAACGGCAATGGAGTATTTGGGCGATGACCTGCGCGCTGCAAAGTCCTTCAAGGTTGAGTCCAAGCGCTCGGATAAGCGTTTTCCGCTGAACTCCATTCAGATTTCCCAGGAAATCGGTGGCAGAATTGCCGAAGCCGTTCCCGAAATTCTGGTCGATGTGCACAATCCGGAATATACCGTTTATGTCGAAGTGCGTGACAGAGCGGCGTATGTCCACGGACCTGCAGATGCAGGTGCGGGCGGTCTTCCGACCGGTGTCGGTGGACGTGCAATGGTGCTGCTCTCCGGCGGTATCGATTCGCCTGTTGCAGGATATATGATCGCAAAGCGAGGAGTGGAGTTGGAGTGCGTTCACTTTTTCTCCTATCCCTATACCAGTGAGCTTGCCAAGGATAAGGTCTTGGAGTTGGCACGCCTGATGACACGCTATTGCGGTCGAATGACTGTGAATATTGTCAGCTTTACGGAGATTCAAGAGGCGATTCGTGACAATTGCGCAGAGGAGTTCTTTACGCTCATCATGCGCAGATTTATGATGATGATCTCAGAAAAAATCGCAAACGATCATGGCTGCGGCTGCTTGGTCACGGGCGAAAACCTCGGTCAGGTTGCTTCGCAGACCATGGAAGCGATGGCAGTGACGGCTGCTGCGGTCGAACTGCCGATTTTCCAGCCACTCATCGGCATGGATAAAGAGGAAATCGTCACTGTTGCAAGAAAAATCGGAACGATGGAGACCTCTATTTTGCCGTATGAGGATTGCTGCACTGTTTTCACTCCCCGTCATCCGAAAACAAAGCCGACCAAGGCGCAGGTGGATAAGGCTTGCGAAATGCTTGACTTCGACGGCTTGATCGCGCGTGCGCTTGAAAATACCGAGATCGTCAAGGTGCGCTGGAATGGATGAGGCAAGGCGTGTCATTGAAGCCCTGCAGCGCTCGGGAAAGACCCTTGTAACGGCAGAAAGCTGTACCGGAGGTCTTTTGGGCAAGCTTTTGACCGATGTCCCGGGCGCATCGAGCGTCTACTTGGGTGGTGTGATCAGTTATGCCTATGCTCTGAAGGAACAGCTTTTGGGTGTGGATAAAGCACTTTTGGACGAAAAAGGCGCTGTTTGCGAGGAAGTAGCGATTGCACTGGCAAAGGGCGCAAAAGAACGCTTGCATGCAGATGTTGCCCTGTCGATCACGGGAAATGCAGGCCCCGGCACGGATGAAAAAAATCCAAATGTCGGAGAAATTTACGTTGCTTGCGCTGATGAAAACGGGTGCACTTGCAGAAAGCTTCAGCTCAGCGGCAGCCGTGAGGAAAATCGAATGGCTGCATGTGAGGCTGCGCTTGCACTCATACTAATCGCCGATTAAAACACTCATTTTAATTGGTGATTGGTATCATATAATAATACTGTTTCTTGATCAAATACGTCATAGTATAAAAAGCCGATCTCTGAGGGTTCAGAGATCGGCTTTTTATCAATCATCATTTTCAGCATCGATGACAGCGGAAGGATCATAATTTACGATCACGCTCATGTCAAGTAGTGCCTGAATATCGCTGACCTTCGTTCCGAAGGCATCGACCTTAACGATCAGGGGACAGGTCGCAAGACAGGTGATGTCCTCTAACTCTGCGTTATAGTCCACATCAACGTAGGCAAGCAACGGCTGATTCGAAAGCATTTCGATGGTCGTCAGCTCGTTATAGGCTGCATAGAAATGCTGCAGCTGTTCCATAATGGGCAGCTCGGGCAGTGCGGTGATTGAGTTGTTGCTGATGTCCAAATAGGTCAGCGCAGGCATCTTTGTGACAGCATCAATCGAGGTCAGACGGTTGTTGGAAAGATCCAAATAGGTCATCTGTGTGCAAGCAGATAGATAGCTGACATCGGCAATGCGGTTATTAGCAGCGGTGAAGGACTCAAGTTTCGGCATGGACAGCAGCACACTGACATCCATGAGCTGATTGTTGTCGGCAGTCAGCTTTACAAGACCGGTGGAGCTTTCCAAAGGATCCAAAGAAGCCAAATTGTTCTTGGCAATGTTCAATTCAGACAAGGAAGCCATCTTGCCAAGGCTTTCCAAGTAAGTAACGGCATTGCTTTCCAAGTTCAAAATTTCGAGCTTTTCCAAACCTTCCAGTGCGGTAATATCCTGAATGCTGTTGTTGGAAAGATCCAATGTGATCAAATTCACGGCAGAGCTGAGAGATGCAATATCACTGCGGCCGCAGCTGCTAAGGTTCAAGTGCTGCAAGGCGGGGAGTAAGCCGATGTATTTCAAGGCATCGTCTCCAATGTAGCTGCCCGAAACATCGACATTTTGCAAATTGAACAGATTTGCCATAAAGGAATAATCCTCCACGACACTTCCGTGAATGCTCAAGGTAGTCAAATTTTCAAAATAAGCCAAATCGGTATAATCTGTAACCTCAACAGGGATCTCAAGCTCCGTGACCTGCCAAAGATCGTCAGTCATGATCGGCTCGGTTGAGGGGATATAGAGCATTTCACGAATCATGGCTTCTAACTCCGGAGATACAAAGGTAAGCTCCTGAACAACGCCGACAAGAAGATAGCTGACATCGCACAAGGGACTTACAAGACCGTCTTCGGATACAGCGATCGCCTGCAAACGGCTGTTGCCTGCACTGAGGGTAAAGGCACCGGTATAGGGTTCGCTTGAAGTGGTTGGGAAGGCTTCGGACAGAGAATAGTAAACAGAAACGGGGGACTCGATCGTCACGCTGACAAGCTCGTTGTATTCACCGCCTTCAGGAGAGATAACGGGCTTTTCCGGGCGCAAAGAATCGATCTGCGCACGAATGGCAGGGTCGGAAATGCTGTCAAGCACTTTCTGCGCATCGAGCAGCTTGTCCTGCAGGACATAAACATGAGAAAGTTTTGTATAAAGCTTTGCACTCGGTGCATTCTTGATCCCGTTGACAAGATTGCGCTCTGCCTGTGTATAATTGGAGGACAAGATATTTGCGTCAACAAGATCGAGGATATAAGCTTCGTTTTTCGGCTCGATATCGACTGCACGCTCGTACCAAGTCACTGCACGTTCGAGCCTGTTTTCCTTCAGCGCATCATCGCCCCAAGCGTTCATATTTTCTGCTGTCCAAACAAAATAGATCAGGCAAAATGCTGTGACGATCAGTACTGCCAAAATCGATAATATGATCAATGCTTTTTTCATGTGCATTCTCCATTCTGAATATCAATTCAATATATTATACATCGAACGTCGAAATAAGTCAACTAAAAAGAAGCTTGTTGACATTACAACAAGTTTGTGATATGCTTGTTGTAACTTCAACAAGTATAAAAACGGAGGTTATCATGAAAACAAGGATCATTGTGGATTCTACGGCAGATTTGATGCCCGAAATCAAGAGCCAAGTGCACGTTGTGCCGCTGACCGTGCATTTTGGTGACGAGGAATACCTCGACGGTGTTACCATCGACAATAAGACTTTTTACGAGAAGCTTGTCGAAAGCGATGTTCTGCCTTCGACAAGTCAAGCAAGTCCGGAAGCTTTCATGCGTGCTTTTGAGGAAGCAAAGCAGGCAAATGAAGCAGCGGTTGTGATCACGATCTCGTCAAAATTCTCCGGAACTTATCAAAGTGCGATGATTGCGGCATCGGAGTGTGAAAATGTCTATGTGGTTGATAGCGGAAGCACGGCAATTGGGAGTGGGATTTTGACGGAGTTGGCATTGCGATTGTTGGATGAGGGAATGGAAGCGAAGCAGATCGCCGCACAGCTTGAACAAGCGAAACAAAAGATCGTGATCGTTGCATTGGTCGATACGCTTGAGTATCTGAAACGAGGTGGCAGAGTGTCTAAAACCGTTGCCTTTGCCGGAACGCTTTTGAATATCAAGCCTGTACTTTCCGTGTGCAATGGAGAGATCCATATATTGGGCAAGGCAAGAGGCTCAAAGATGGGCAACAATCTCTTGGTGCAAGAGATCGAAAAAGCCGGCGGTGTTGATTTTACAAAGCCTGTTTTGTTGGGCTATACCGGCTTGTCGGATGCGTTGCTGCTGAAATATATTGAAGACAGCAAGCATATTTGTCAGCATGGACTTGAAAACGTCCGATATACCACCATTGGCAGCGTGATTGGTACGCATGTAGGTCCCGGTGCTGTCGCCGTGGCATTCTATAGTAAGAAGCATTGATCAAATTCCGATTTATCGAACAGAACGTATCAACCACTGTAGGGGAGGGTCATGAACCCTCCCCTACGATGTAAAACGATAATCTCAGCGATAAATCGAAATATTATTAGGTAATAGCAAAAAACAATATCGTTCAAATCAAACAGGGTGAAGCTAAAAAACTTCACCCTGTTTATATATTATAATGTTGCGGCAAGGACAGCTTTGATGGTGTGCATGCGGTTCTCCGCTTCGTCAAAGACGATGGATTGCTTGCTTTCAAATACCTCGTCCGTGACTTCCAGTGCATCGAGACCGAATTTTTCGCCGATCTGCTTGCCAATGCCGGTGTTCAGGTCATGAAATGCAGGCAGGCAGTGCATGAACACAGCACTCGGCTTAGCATTTGCCATCAGCTTGGCGTTGACCTGATAGGGCAGCATCTTGCCGATGCGCTCTTCCCAAGCCTCCATCGGCTCGCCCATGGAGACCCAAACATCGGTATAAATGACATCTGCATTTTCCGTTGCCTTCATAGGATCGGTCTCGAAAGAAAGGGTAGAGCCACTTTGCTTGGCGATCTCTTCGCATTTTGCGATCAGTTCGGGTATGGGGAAATAGCCTTCGGGGCCGCAGGCAACAAAGTCAAGACCGAGCTTTGCACAGCCGATCATCAGAGAATTTGCCATATTATAGCGGCAATCGCCCATAAATACGAACTTTTTACCCTTGAGATCGCCCAAGTGCTCACGGATGGTGAGCATATCCGCCAAAATCTGTGTGGGATGATATTCATTCGTCAGACCGTTCCAAACGGGAACGCCTGCATATTTTGCCAATTCTTCCACGATGCTCTGACCGAAACCACGGTATTCAATGCCGTCGTACAGGCGACCGAGCACACGAGCGGTATCTGCAATGGATTCCTTCTTGCCGATCTGAGAGCCGCTGGGATCGAGATAAGTCACGTGCATGCCCAGATCATGCGCTGCAACCTCGAAGGAGCAGCGGGTACGGGTCGAGGTCTTTTCGAAGATCAGTGCAATGTTTTTGCCCTTGTAGTCATCATGAGCGATGCCGGCTTTCTTTTTCGCCTTCAGCTCGGCGGCAAGGTCGATCAGCGCAGTGATCTCTTCGGGAGTAAAGTCCAACAGAGTTAAAAAATGCTTGCCTTTCAGGTTCATAATATCCTCCTTTATTGTGCGGCGCAGTCTTTGATGGTTTGTACCGCTTGTTTTAGTTGTTCCATTGGTATATTTAGTGCAGGCAATAAGCGCAGCTTTTGCTTCGCTGTGGTGACGAGAACGCCTCTGTGCAAAAGCTCCTGAGCAAATTGACGAGAGGGCTTTTCGATTTCCAACCCGAGCATCAAGCCCATGCCGCTGACGCTTAAAATGCCTTTGGCATTTGAAAGCTCATTATATATGTATGATGAGCGATTACGTACACCTTGCAGCAGAGGTTCATCAATGCGGCTGAGAATGTTGACCGCACCGGCGCAGCAAATGGGATTGCCGCCGAAGGTCGTGCCGTGATCACCAAAAGAAAATACCTCAGCTAATTCTTCGTTCAGCAGCGTTGCACCCAACGGCAAACCGCCGCCAAGACCCTTTGCGGTGGAAACGATGTCGGGCTTCATCGCATAATTCATATAGCCATAGAGCTGACCGCTCCGACCGTTTCCGAGCTGTACTTCATCGGCGATCAGAAGCACGTTGTATTCTCTGCTGAGCGAGGAAAGTGCATCGGCATACGCCTGACCGATCGGCATAACGCCGCCTTCGCCCTGAACGGCTTCAAACATGATGGCGGCACAGGGGTATTCTTTTAACAAGGCTTCCAATTGCGCAACATTGCCGACTTCGGTGTGCAAAAATCCGGCAGGAAGGGGCTGATAATCCTTATGATATACATCCTGCCCCGTAGCTGCCAGGGCAGCAAGCGTTCTTCCGTGGAAGCTTTGCTTTAACGTGATGATGTGAACATATTCTTTGCCCTTATTTTGCGCAGCCCATTTGCGTGCGGCTTTGATGGCGCACTCATTTGCTTCGGCACCGGAGTTGGAGAAAAATACTTTCGACATATCGGCTCTGTGACATAGCATCTGCGCCAAAAGTGCGCTCGGCTTGGAATAATACAGATTGGAGCAATGCTGAAATTTGTTCAGCTGCTCCGTCACTACGCATTTCCAAGCTTCATCATTGATGCCAAAAATGTTTACGCCGATCCCACTGCCAAGGTCGATATACTCTTTCCCGTCAGCACAGTAGAGCGTTGAACCGCTGCCACCAATAATTTGCAGCGGAAAACGGTTGTAGGTATGGGCGATATATTGCTGATCCATGGTCATAAGATCCATATAAAGAGACCTCCACTTCTGCGGTTATTATACAGCATTTGTGGAGAAAACGCAATACTATTCACTGCGTTTTATAAAATGGATCTTGTTTGTGACGTCTACCGTCATCAGCAAAACATCTGCTTGCTTGCAGTTTCGCTTTGCGAGCTGAGAATGAAGCCAAGCTTCATTCTTCTTTGCAACGGCAAGATTCTCACGCAACAGCTTGCCGTCGGAAATCAGCGTGATGGGAAGCTCAGTATCAACGACCTTAATACCGGCGTGCTTTGCATCTGCGGGTCGGTTTTTGGCATATAATAGCGTGGAGAGTTGTCCGTTTGTCTCTAAAATTGCAAATTTGACCTCGCTGAGATCGAAAATTTCCTTTTCACGCAGGTGCATCGTCAGCTCGTCCAAATTTACCCGATTTTTCTTCAGTGCTTTGTAAGATATTCTTCCGTTATCGATCAGAATTTCAGGCTTGCCGCAAAACAGCTTTCTGAAAAACACAGAGCAGGTCGTCAACCATGCAATCAGCAGCTCACCGCCGAAAACAAGCAAGATTGGCACGATTCCATGTGAGATCGGTATATTGCTTTCTTCCAAAGGAATTGTAGCCAAATTTGCCAAAAGCATCGTCACAACAAATTCCGAAGGCTCCATTTGACCGATCTGCCGTTTGCCAAGCAGACGCACTGCCAAAATAAGGAGAGAATATAGTATCACGGTTCGCCAAATCACTGTCCACATAGGATCACCTCTATGATAGTATGTGCCAAAAGAGGAAATAGAAAATGGTAAATCCATCATAATTTTATATAAATTTCAAGAAAGGTATTGCATTTTCCTTGCGGAAAGAGTAAACTAATGAAAGTTTATTCCTTATGGAGGCGATGGTGTGATCGTATCTGAGTATTTTGGTGAAAATGTTTTTAATAAATCGCAAATGCAGGCACGTTTGCCAAAGGAAGTCTATGAAGAAGTCATCCACGTGGAAAAAAACGGCGGCAGCATTTCGGCGAAAAGTGCGGACATTGTTGCCCAGGCGATGATGCAATGGGCAATCGAGCGCGGAGCAACGCACTACACGCACTGGTTCTTGCCTCTGACGGGCATCACTGCGGAGAAGCATGATGCGTTTTTGACTGCTCCCGATGCTATGGGCAAGACGATCATGAAGCTCACGGAAAAACAGCTGATTCGAGGTGAATCGGATGCTTCCTCGTTCCCTTCGGGCGGTCTTCGTGCGACGCATTATGCCAGAGGCTATACTGCTTGGGATATGACTTCGCCTGCGTTTGTGAAAGAAATGTCGTGCGGCACAATCTTGTGCATTCCGACGCTGTTCTTCTCGTACCACGGTGAGGCATTGGATAATAAAACGCCGCTGCTTCGTTCCATGGAGGCGATCTCACAGCAGGCATTACGCATTTTGCGCCTATTTGGCGATAATGAATCGACAAAGGTCACGCCTTCGGTCGGCGCTGAACAGGAGTATTTCATCGTTGACAGAGAGAAATATCTCAAGCGTCGTGACCTGATCTATACCGGCAGAACGCTGTTTGGTGCACCTGCTCCGAAGGGACAGGAGCTTGAGGATCAGTATTTCGGTGTGATCCGTGAGCGTGTAGGCGAATTTATGGCAGATCTCAATACCGAGCTGTGGAAGATGGGCATTACCGCTGTGACGCAGCATAACGAGGTCGCACCCGGTCAGCATGAGCTTGCGCCGATTTATTGTACTTGCAATGTGGCGGTGGATCATAATCAGCTGACGATGGAAACGATGAAGCGTGTGGCAGGAAAGCACGGCTTGGTCTGCCTGCTGCATGAAAAGCCCTTTGCGGGTGTGAATGGTTCGGGCAAGCATAATAACTGGTCCATTTCCACTGATACCGGAAAGAATTTACTCAACCCGGGAGAAACGCCGAACAATAACTTGCAATTCCTCTTGGTGCTTTCTTGCATTATCAAAGCAGTTGACCGTCATGCAGATCTGCTTCGCACGTCCTCAGCATGTGCAGGTAACGATCAGCGTTTGGGCGCAGATGAGGCACCGCCTGCGATCATTTCGATCTTCTTAGGCAATCAGCTTGAGGATGTGGTGCAGCAGATCGTCGATAACGGTACAGCTGCCGATTGCTTGACGGATGGTCAACTCGATACGGGCGTTTCCACTTTGCCTGTCATCAAGCGAGATGCCGCTGACCGTAACCGCACCTCTCCGTTTGCATTTACGGGCAATAAATTCGAGTTCCGTATGGTCGGCTCTTCGGATTGCATTGCAAATTCTAATACTGTGCTCAATACGATCGTTGCAGAAGCCTTTTGCGAGGCTGCCGATGCGCTGCAAAAGTCTGACGATGTCCTCAAAGAGGCAAAAAAGCTCATTGCCGAAAATCTGCGCAATCACAGCCGTGTGATCTTCAACGGAAATGGTTACAGCGATGAGTGGGTGCAGGAGGCTGCAAGAAGAGGCTTACCGAATTTGCCAAGTATGGTGGCTTCCGTTCCGAGTTTGACGACTGAAAAGGCGGTCAAGCTGTTTGAGCAGTTCGGTGTCTTTACGAAAGCAGAGCTGGAATCCCGAAGCGAAATTTTGTACGAAACCTATGCAAAGGTGACATGTATCGAAGCGAGAACGATGTTGCACATGGCATCGAAGCACTATATTCCGTCCGTTGTCCGCTACAGTACAAGATTGGCGGATTCTGTCTGCAAGGTGCGCTCGGCTTGCCCGTCGGCAAGCTTCCGTGTGCAGGAGACACTTTTGAAGAAAACCTGTGCGCTTTTGGAAAAAGCGGATGATGCGTTGCAGCATTTGCAGGAGTGCGTGGAGCACAGCAACGCACTTGACGGCGTGCAGGAAATGGCAAATTACTGCCACGATGTGATCGCACCTGCGATGAGGGCATTGCGTGAGCCAATCGACAGCTTGGAGCTGATCGTGGATAAGGATATTTGGCCGGTACCGACTTACGGCGATTTGATGTTTGAAGTATAAAGAAAAATCCTCAAGATCACGGTCTTGAGGATTTTTATAATATAATGCGCCATGCTTCGATCAAGCGTTCTAATGACCAAGCTGCATTGGCAGGGCTTGACGATGGAAGTAGCTGCGCAGGGTGTTGAAGCGTCGGCTCAATGTACTTGCGGTAGATCGAAAGGGAAGTGCTGCCGTTACAAAAAATGCGCTCAATGGGTGCGTGCTGTGTGATGATGCGCAGGTCGTTGGCAACAACATCTTTGATGGAGCTGTCCGACGAGCCGATAATGCTGCAGCTTCCGATGGAGTCCCAAAGCGCAAAATGGTTCGATAAGATCAGCTCTGTTTTTTCCGCAACGCTTTGAGGAATTGGCGCATTTGTCAGCGCTGCTATGACGCGCCAAAAACGGTTTTGCGGGTGACCGTAGAAAAAATTCGCCTCCCTTGACTTGACCGACGGGAAAGAGCCGAGGATCAAAGTGCGTGAATGCTCATCAAACAGCGGCGGGATCGGATGGAACTGTGTTTGGGCAAGCGCCATGCTTAGCACCTCCTTACAGGTATATTTTATCCGCATTTTTTGTTTCTGTCAATGCTTGAAAATACATCTCGCAGCCAAGTGCGGTCTTTTTCACGAAACGCATTTGTCAGCACGAAAAGTGCGGATAAAATGCAAAGGAAAAATCCTCCTTTCAAATAGATGTTGTCCGAAGCGAATGTGGAAGCAATGACAACCGATGGAAACAAGCAAACGATCGGATGCAGCAGATCGAAGAATCTCAGCTTGTGCTCGCTGACTTTTAATAATCGTTGCAGGCTTAAATATAGATTGATCGCATGTGTGATCAGAAAGCTGAAAACATAGCCGCCAATGCCCCAACGTGGAAGTAATACGAACAGAAAAACGACATCCAACACAGAGGTGAAGGTGTTATAACGTACGCAGCTTATTTGCTCGGCTAAGCCCTTGAGCATCCCGTCAACAATGGCATCAAGATATAGCATCAGGATCATGGGAGCAAAAACCTTCAAATAAATTCCTACATCGCTGCTTTTGTAAATCATAACACCCAATGGATCGGCAGTCAGAAATAGAAACCCTGCCACAGCGCAGGCGAATAAAACGCACAGTCGAAGGCATTTGTCCGTCAAATCGATGATGCGAAGCCGTCTTCCCATTGCACGGCAGCGTGAAAGCTCTGGCACCAAAAGATCCGAAACAGAATACAAGACAGCAGCAGGAAACATCAGAATCGGAAAAACCATTGCATGGATCGTTCCGTAATTAGCCATTGCTTGCTCAGACGAGCCACCGTAGCGAGCTAAGCCATAAGGGATCAGAAGCTGTTCCACGGTATTTAATCCCGAACGGAGATAATCGTTAAGCGCAAGCGGAATGCACAGCCGCAGGAGCCTTTGTCGCATGGAGCGCTGTTCACCCTGCAAAACGACATGCCGCATATCACGGCGGTAGACGGCATAGAGAAAAACAAAATCAAAAACCGCCCCCAAAGAGCTTCCTAACGTGATCGCGCAGCAGGATTTTTCCAAATCGCCCTTAGCCCAAGTCATTAAGAGAATTGCTGTGATCGCCAAGCAAACGAGCCGTTCACCGATTTCGATAACAACAAGCTGTCGAATGCGTGAGCATGCGGTGAAATAACCTGTCATGATCCCACACAGACATGAAAAGGGAAGCAAGATAGCCATGGCACGCAAGGAAAGTGCCGCACGTCCATCGCCAAGCCAAGCGTTTGCCAAATAATCTGCAAGAAAGAATTGTACTATGCCTACGATAGAACTGATCAGCAAACCGTAACGAATGCAGGCATTCATTGCCAAACGGACACCACCGAGCCGTCTATGTCCGAATTCCTCAGCGGATAGATACATGGCGGAAACGCGCACACCAGAGGTGCCGACCAACATGGAAAACAAACCAACCGTGGAAATGAGTTGAAGCAGCCCCAAGCCTGAAGCACCGATCTGATCGGAGAGAAAAACGTTGAACAAAATGCTTATCAAACGCAGGAAAAGATTCGTGGCTGTCAGCAAAATTGCGCCGCCTAAGATCGAGCTTTTCTTTTCCACAAAATCACCTCTATATAATGTCAACTGAATAAGGCGCTGTTGAGTATTATTCAGTACACATTATATAGAACTCCACGATGAATCATACTGCCTTTCTCTGTCGTAATGTCAGAAAGCTAAGAATGAATGTCGTCCGGAGCGTAGCGAAGGAACTTGGCGAGATTACCAACTCCGGAAGTATGGATTGGTGCCAACAAGATTCTTCGCTGCGCACAGAAAGACATCATATGACAAGTATTCAAAAAATCCCCGAGAGCGAAATGCTCTCGGGGATGATTCGTATTGATTTGATTAGCCCTGCTTGTAGATATAGAACTGATAGGAAGAAGTGCTTGCAGAGCCGTTGCAACGGAAGCGGGGGCAACCATTGGTGCCGGTGCCGGAGAGGTCATCACGCAAGCCGAGGTAACGTGTGCCGTTAGCAAGCTTGAAAGTGCCGGAGCTGTAGGTGACCTTCCAACTGGTAGCTGTGCCGCTGCCATAGTACAGAGCGTTGCTGCTGCCACGCAGGACGTTGCTGCCGCCATCTGTGAGCTTCCAGCCGCTTGCACTGCCGGAACCGGTCCAAACCAGGGTGCTGGACGGATCACATGTCAAGGAAGAGGGAGCACTGGACCAGCTCTGACCAGTTGCAAGAACATAAGAGGAGTTCGTAGCCTTACGGGTCAAGATGTAGTAGCTGTAGCTGCCCTTGTAGGAGCCGCCTGCCTTAACCAAGAGGATGTACTTGCCGCTTCCGATGGAGGAAGTGCTTGTGATCTTGGTGAAGGTGGTGGAGGAAGAAGAGCTGCTGCCGGAACCGGAGTTAGATCCAGAGTTAGAGCCGGAGTTGGAACCGGAAGAAGAGCTGCTGTTGAGCTTATACAGATAGATTGCATCATAGCTGGAATATGCGCTGGACTTGAAGAAGCGGAAACGCATCTGACCGCTGGTGGCATTGAAGCGGAGGTATGCGCCACCGGAACCCTTAATGTTAACAGTGCCGTTAGAATTAAAGGTGATGGTGTTCTTGTAAGAGGTAGAGCTGCTGGAGTTCATGCCGTTTGCATTACTGCTTCTGCCCATGTACTTGCCGGAAGCAGACTTGATCAGATAGTAGGAACCGGAAGCGGTAATGGTGAAGGAATACTTGCTATTTGCAAGAATGTTGCTGCCAGAAGTGTTTGCAGTGACATAGTTGTTAGCTGCGTCCAAAGTGGAGAGGCTGCCGTTGAATACCTTGCTGCCGCTGACGATCAGGTAGGTGCCGCCGCTGGTCAGGCTGGAGGCAGAGGTGATCTTGGTGTAGGTGCCGCCGGTACCGGAAGTGGTAGTGGTGGTAGTGCTGCCGGTGGAACCGGAGTTAGAACCGGAGTTGGAGCCACTGTTGGAGCCGGAGGAGGAAGAAGAGCTTGCACCGCCGGACGGAGTGGTCAAACCGGAGGGGATGGAGTAACCGAGGACGACCCAACCGAGTTCGGGATAGTCAATGAACGGATTACGGGTACTCTGAATGGACTGAACAGAGTCATTTCTGCTCATCTCAAAAGTGTCAACGGGGTCGGACTTGTTCCAATCGAGCAGGGTAGAAGCGCTGGAGAAAACCTTGGTAACGGAACTCATGGAAGAAGCCTTGACATAGTCGAACAAAACAACACGAGCGCAGTCGCCCTTAACGCTGTCGAGCGGCTCGAAGATATCGCTCTTATAGTAACCGCAGACAACGCTGCCGTTCTTGGAGGAAGTCTTGAAAGTGGTGTAGCCACTGCCGACTTCGCCATACTTGTGGTTGCCACGGGAGGAGTTTGCAGTGGGATCAGCCGGACGCATTGCGTGCAGGTCAGCTTCGACTGCATTGCCGCCCAAGGACTGCGGCCACATATGTTCACGGTTCCAGGACTTACCGGAGTCCCAAGTGCTGGTGGTTGCAACGCTGGAGTAGAACAGCATCAGCTTGGAAGTGCTGCCCTGATAAGCGTCGGAATACTTCATGTAGGTACGCAGACCGTTGTAGCCTACGGTGCTGCCGCTGCTGACCTTCGTGCGAAGGGTGGTACGCAGGGAGCTTGCGGACTTGGTCTTCAAAGTGGAATATGCGTAGGTGCCGGTCCAATAGGATTTTGCCTTAGAGGACAGGGAGGTGCAGGTCGTTCCGCGCTTGCCGGAGTTATAGGTATAACTTGCGGCGTTGGTGGTGGTAGCCAAAGCGGCAAAAATGCCTGCTACCATCAGAACGACGAGGAGAAGGGAAAGTAGACGCTTAGATAACTTTTTCATGTCTTCAACTCCATTTTTCATTCACTAAATTTTTGCTTAGTTTGTTTGCACCATTATTTTAACATACTAAACTGGAAAAAACAAGTAAAAATATACAACAGACTATATGTAACAGGACAAAATGGCATTGTGATTATTAACAATGTTTTAGGACGGCTTTTGTGCAAAGTGCCAAATTGTCATATGTCTTTGCTTTCTATTTCCAAATTAACAGATTTATTAATTCCGAAATTGGTAAATGGCGCCGAAAAGAGGTGACATATAGAATGATCTTTTTTGTGGTGAATATACATTGCGAATATTTGTATATTGATGAATAAAAATTGATTTTCCAGATACCTTGACAGGCGAGGTATCTCGTGATATAATGATAGTGCAATTCGAATAGCGGAGGTGATTTTGTGTCAATTGCCGCTGATTTGATCCGTGGTCATACCGACACGATCATTCTTGCGCAGCTTTTGAAAAAGGATAGCTACGGCTATGAAATCAACAAAACGGTAAGAATTTTGAGCGGTCAGCAATACGAACTGAAGGAAGCGACCTTATATTCAGCCTTCCGACGATTGGAAGAAACCGGTTTGATACGCTCTTATTGGGGTGGAGAAGTGTCCGGCGCAAGGCGAAGATACTATACGATCACGGAGGAAGGTCGCCGTGAGTATTTCAGGCAGTGCTCAATGTGGAAGGCAACAAAAGGCATTTTGGATAAACTGATTGAAATGGAGGAGACGATTTATGCGTAAGAAACTGATAAAGCACATAGACAAATTGTGTAAAAAATCGATGAATACTACATCAGGCAGGGAACTGCACGACGAGATGCTTCAAAACACGTTGGAGCGCTATGACGAGGAGCTTGCCTCAGGCAAGGGTGAGAAGGAAGCGTTTGATATTGCGCTTTCCGGTCTCGGCAATATGGATGAAGTGATGAAGCCCACGGGGAAGAAGCGTTCGGTTAAGAAGACACTTTTGTGTGCGGTTGCAACGATCTGCCTGATTGCACTTGTGGTAACGGGGTGTGCATTTACCTCGGTGGAGTATTATGATGATCCTTCGAGCTACAGCGTCGGAAGTGGCAGTGTTTCCGGAGAAGTGAAGTCGTTGGATATTTCCTGGACCAGTGGCAAGTTGATCGTCAAAGCCTATGATGGTGATCAGATCGTTTTGACAGAGACGGGCGCCACCACGGAGAATCAGAAGATGCGTTATCGTCTGCAAAATGGCGTTTTGACCGTTCACTACCAAGCAAGCGGCGTGAATATCAGCACTCCGTTTTCCAAGACGCTTGAGATTCAGATCCCCCGGGCACAGGCTGAAGTACTGAAGAACGGAGAAATCGAGCTTGCAGGTGCAGACGCGGAGATGAACGGCTTGGGCGTTGAAGCGCTTGAGATAGAAACCGCTTCGGGCAATGTGGTTGCGAGCAATTGTGCCTTTGCATTTTTGGAAGCGGATACAGCAAGCGGCGATTGTACCTTTACGAGCTGTGCGATCGCATCTATGGAGATGAGCGCAGCCTCGGGCAACACGAAGATCGATGGAACGCTTGATTCGTTGGAATTTGATGCTGCGAGCGGAAACTTGACACTTCAAAGTGCGCAAGCACCGAGCTCCCTGGAGGCAGAGACCGCAAGCGGAGATATCACGATTACCATTCCTGCCGATTCGCAATTCCGCTGTGAATACGAGACGGCTTCCGGCGATGTTGAGATCAACGGCTTTACCGGCAACTACCGCGATGACGAGTTTATTTGTGGCAGCGGTGAAAATGTGTACAGCTTTGACGTTGCTTCCGGTGATATCACGATCAACGCCGCATAATAATATAATGTATTAGGCTGTAAAAATCTCGAGGGATTTTTACAGCCTATTTCTATGCAGGGGACTTTATTTTTGGAAATAAATGTGATATAATATTTAAGGAAACGGAGGATACCTATGGAACATATTATCACTCAGCTCGCGCAAGAGCTGAACCAAAAAGAAGAACATATTGCAAACGTTGTCACACTGCTTGATGAAGGAAATACCATTCCCTTTATCGCCCGTTACCGCAAGGAACTGCATGGTGCGATGGATGATACGACCTTGAGAACGCTTGCAGACCGTTTGCAGTATTTGCGCAATTTCACACAGCGCCGTGAGGAGATCCTCAAGTCGATCGCCTCGCAGGAAAAGCTGACCGAGGAAATTGAGGCTGCGCTTAACAATGCGAAAACGCTTTCGGAGTTGGAGGATATTTATCGTCCGTTCAAGCCGAAGCGCCGCACTCGTGCGACGATTGCAAAGGAAAAGGGGTTAGAGCCGTTGGCGCTTGCGCTGTTTTCTCAGGCGAAGGATTTGGATGTGCCTGAAGCACTTGCGCAGGATTATATCAATCCCGACCTCGGTGTCAATACTGTAGAAGAAGCGCTTGCCGGCGCATCCGATATCGTTGCGGAGATGGTTTCTGATGATGCCGAGATCCGAAAGACGCTCAGAAAGCTGATGAAGCGAATTGCTGTTTTGCGCTCTGTGGCTGCAAAGGGCAAGGAGGAAGAAGTCTCCGTATATCAGATGTATTATGATTTTTCTCAGCCGATCGCCAAGGTGCAGGGACATCAGGTGCTTGCTGTCAACCGTGGCGAGCGTGAGGATTTCTTAAAAGTCAGTGTTGAAGTAGATCATGAGCAGGCGTTGATCGCAGTGCGCAAGGCGGTTTTGATCCCCGGCAGCAGCGCCACGGCATTTGTCAGAGCAGCGGCAGAGGATGCGTATGATCGCTTGATCGCACCGAGCATGGAGCGTGAATGGCGCACGGCACTGACCGATGATGCAAATGAAGGTGCGATCCATAATTTTGCGCTGAATTTGCGTCCGCTTTTGATGCAGCCTCCTGTCAAGGGACATACCACGATGGGCTTGGATCCCGGCTATAGCCATGGCTGCAAGGTGGCGGTCGTGGATGCTACGGGCAAGGTGCTTGACACGACCGTGGTCTATCCGACGTTCTCGAAGGCGAAGCGTGAGGAAGCGATCTCGATTCTTGCTAAGTTGGTGGAGAAGCATGCTGTTGAGCATATTGCCATCGGCAATGGTACGGCTTCCCGTGAGACGGAAAATGCAGTTTGCGAGCTTTTGACGAGAGTCAAGGGCGTGAGCTATATGATCGTCTCTGAGGCAGGTGCTTCGGTCTATTCGGCTTCGAAGCTTGCAGCGGAGGAATTTCCGCAGTTTGATGTCAACCTGCGTTCAGCGGTATCAATCGCACGCAGATTGCAGGACCCCTTGGCAGAGCTGGTCAAGATCGATCCGAAGGCGATCGGCGTGGGTCAGTATCAGCATGATCTGCCAGAAAAGCGTTTGGATGAAACCTTGGGCGGTGTTGTCGAGGATTGCGTTAATGCAGTTGGCGTTGACTTGAATACGGCATCCTCTTCGCTGCTGCGCCGTGTTTCAGGTTTGAATGCAACGATCGCTAAAAATATTGTCACTTACCGAGAGGAAAACGGCGCATTCACTTCTCGTAAGCAGGTGATGAAGGTGCCGAAGCTTGGCGCGAAGGCATATGAACAGGCAGCAGGCTTCCTGCGTGTGCCGGAAAGTGAACAAATTTTGGATAATACCGGTGTGCATCCTGAGAGCTACGATGCGGCGCAAAAGCTGTTGAATCTGTGCGACTACAATCTCAGCGATGTTGCCTCCGGCAATATTTCGGAGCTGAATGCACGCCTGGAGGCGTTTGGAATCGAACAGGCTGCGCAGAACTGCGGTGTCGGTGTGCCGACGCTGCGTGATATTGCGAAGGAATTGTGCAAGCCCGGACGTGATCCTCGTGATGAGCTGCCGCCTCCCATTTTGCGCACCGACGTGTTGGAGATGAAGGATCTCAAGCCCGGCATGGTTCTGACGGGAACCGTGCGAAATGTCATTGATTTCGGCGTGTTTGTCGATATTGGCGTACATCAGGACGGCTTGGTTCATATTTCCAGAGTGTGCAATAAGTTCATCAAGCACCCGTCTGAGGTCGTCAGCGTGGGTGATATTGTCAAGGTTGCAGTGTTAGAGGTCGATGAAAAGCGTAAGCGCATCAGCCTGACCATGCGTGACCTGCCGAAAGAAAGCTAAACAGAATCACTGCTATAAGGCACTAAAAGAGGCTCGGCTTGCCCGAGCCTCTTTCATTTTCTATAATTGTACTTAAACTATAGAAGTGTTGGTCAAATTCCGATTGATCGAACAGAACGTATCAACCACTGTAGGGGAGGGTCATGACCCTCCCCTACTACTCTGTTAATACTAAAACTTTATTTCTGGATATAAGTGTTTAAGCTTAATGCGAGCATCATCGGCAGTAAAATGCCAAGAGACCCCCTTTTGAGCAGAATTCCGGGTTCTATGCCAAG
>SVKY01000020.1 GCA_015068235.1 Oscillospiraceae bacterium | reverse complement strand
GGCTAATAGGAGGTGCTCTAAAGAATATGGCACGTATTGCTGGTATCGACCTGCCCCGCGAGAAGAGAATTGAGATTGGCCTCACTTATATCTTCGGCATCGGCAGAAAAAGCGCCAAGGACATCCTCGAGATGGCAGGCGTTAACCCCGACATCCGCGTCAAGGACCTGACCGAAGATCAGGAATCCGCACTGCGTGATGTTATCGACAAGAATTACACCATTGAGGGTGACCTCCGCCGTGAAGTCGCTCTGAATATTAAGCGTTTGATCGAGATCGGCTGCTACCGTGGTTTGCGCCATCGTCGTGGCTTGCCCGTCCGTGGTCAGCGCACCAAGACTAACGCTCGTACCCGTAAGGGTCCGAAGAAGACCATCGCTAACAAGAAGAAGTAAGGAGGGTAATGTAAATGGCAAAGGCTAATGCAAAGAAAGTTATCAAGCGCCGTCGCGAGCGCAAGAACATTGAAAAAGGCGCCGTTCACATTCGCTCCTCTTTCAACAACACCATGATCACTGTAACCGACCTTCAGGGCAATGCTCTTTCTTGGGCATCCTCCGGCGGCCTCGGCTTCCGTGGTTCTCGTAAGTCCACCCCGTATGCAGCACAGATGTGCGCAGAGACTGCCGCTAAGGCAGCCATCGATAACTGCGGTCTGAAGACTGTAGAAGTCTACGTTAAGGGTCCCGGCCAAGGCCGTGAAGCTGCCATCCGTGCACTTCAGTCTGCCGGACTGGAAGTCGTCTCCATCAAGGACGTCACCCCCATTCCTCACAATGGCTGCCGTCCTCCCAAGAGACGCCGCGTCTAATTCACGAAGGAGGAAACTAAGAAATGGCAAAAAATACTCAGCCTGTTCTCAAGCGTTGCCGTACCCTCGGCGTTTCTCCTGCAGCCATGGGTTATTCCAAGACTTCCAATAAGAACCCTGGCGGTCAGAGAAGAGCAAAGAAGTCCGAGTACGCAATGCAGTTGACCGAGAAGCAGAAGGTCAAATTCGTATACGGCATTCTCGAGAAGCAGTTCCGTATGTACTATGAAAAGGCAGCACGTGCAGAGGGGAACACCGGCGAAGTTCTGCTCAGCCTGATTGAGCGCCGTTTGGATAACGTTGTTTATCGTCTCGGCTTCGCTTCTACTCGCCGTGAGGCTCGTCAGCTTGTCAACCACGGTCACTACACCGTCAACGGCAAGCGCGTCAATATCCCGTCCTATCTCGTTAAGAATGGCGACGTGATCGCTGTTTGCGAGAAGAGCTGCTCTAACAACCGTTTCAAGAAGCTCAAGGAAGATGATGCATTCATCGCAGCACCGAAGTGGCTTGACCGCGATAAGAACACCCTCACGGGTAAGGTTATCGCTATGCCTACCAAGGAAGACATCGACTTCGAGATCGCAGAACACCTCATCGTCGAGTTGTACTCCAAGTAAGGCTTCACCCTCGCTTATTGGTAAGCTGATTTTTAACGCAAAGCAAGTGTTTTGCAATTTTACAAGGAGGGTATTTGTGTATGGTAGAAATTGACAAGCCGCGTATTGAGTGTATTGACTCTCCCGAAGATCCGTCTCATGGCGTGTTCTACGTCGAGCCTCTGGAAAGAGGCTACGGAACGACCCTCGGCAATTCTTTGAGAAGAATTCTCCTGTCCTCTCTGCCCGGCACTGCTGCGACTTCCATCAAGATCGCAGGTGTGCAGCACGAGTTTTCAACGATTCCCGGCGTCAAGGAAGACGTTACCGAGATCGTTCTGAATATCAAGAGAATCATTTCCAAGATCCATTGCGACGGCGTGAAGACCGTTTATATTGACAAGACCGGTGAGTGCGAGGTTACTGCCGGTGACATTCAGACCGATGACGAGATTGAGATTCTGAACAAGGATCTGCATATCTGTTCTCTCGGACCGGATGCAACGCTCAATATGGAAATCACGATGAGCCGTGGCAGAGGCTATGTTCCCGCAGACCGCAATAAGACTCCGCAGACTCCGATCGGCGTGATTCCCGTCGACAGCCTGTATTCTCCGGTCTATAAAGTCAACTATACGGTGGAGAACACCCGCGTTGGCAACATGACCGACTTCGATAAGCTGACATTAGAGGTTTGGACCGATGCAACCACCACTGCGAAGGATGCAGTTTCCATTGCAGCGAAGATTTTGACCGAGCATTTGAGCTTGTTCACGAATTTGTCCAATGTTGGAGGCGACCGTCCCATTATCATTGATAAGAAGGATGAATCCGATCCTCCCGCTCTGAAGCTGACTATCGAAGAGCTTGACCTGTCCGTCAGAAGCTTCAATTGCCTAAAGCGAGCCAACATCAACACGGTCCGTGATCTGATCAGCAAGACGCCGGAAGAGATGATGAAGGTTCGTAACATGGGCAAGAAGTCCCTGGACGAGGTTCAGAATAAGCTGGCGATGTTGGGCTTGGCTCTCGCCACGGAAGAGTCCGGAAACAATTAAGAGAAACCGTTTGACCTTTTTAAGAAGGAGGAAATACGAATGTTTGGAACCCGTAAGCTCGGCAGAACGAGCGATCAGCGTAAGGCAATGCTCCGTCAGCTGACCACCGACCTGCTCGAACACGGCAAGCTCGAAACGACATTCTGCCGCGCTAAGGAAGTGCAGCCGGTAGTTGAGAAGATGATCACCCTCGGCAAGAAGGGCGACCTCGCTGCCTACCGTCGTGCTCTGTCCTTCATCACGAAGGAAGATGTCGCTCATAAGCTGTTCAAGGAGATCGCTCCGAAGTATGCTGACCGCAATGGCGGCTATACTCGTGTGATCCGCATCGGCGTTCGTCGCGGCGATGCAGCTGAGATGGCTATCATCGAGCTGGTGTAATCATTAAAACAGAACTGCTCTTTTGAGCAATTCCGAAATAAAAAACGGTGTAACCTTGTTAAGGGTTGCACCGTTTTTACATTGCCTGCGCTTATGCGGATCTCTGTCTCGGAATAGGCGGTTTAGCGGCGGTGGTTATACTAATTCTTAATAAAACGATTGAATCGTTTTATTGCCCGCTCTGCGAGCGGACGGCGTTGTAGACGCCAAGAATGTTGTACAATACTTTTCTTGCGCCACAGGCGGTGCAGGATATTCATCCTGCAATAAAATGATTTCTAATCATTTTATCAAGAAACAGTATTACCAATAAATTTCGCTGCCTTGCAAAATGCAAGACAGCGTCGTTTTATGAGCGTAATACCAGGTTTCAATTATAGTGTTAGTTGAGATTACCCAATAAAAGCAATAAACAAATTCCGGTTAGTGCTGAGGCTGGAATTTCGAATTCGTCCTCCTGAGCGAGCAACAAGGGCACCGCAACAGGAGACACTTTCTTGTTCCTGCAAGAAAGTGAGAAAAGAACAAAGCATGGGGAGGCGCTGACGTGCACGCCTAACGTTTCCCTGCTGTTTCGTGAGTTATTTCTTGCGTGCAGCCGCCTTCCCACAACCCTTCCCGGCACGCTGCGCGTAGTCGAGAGCGGCGACAGGTCGGTTTGTGATACTATAATTTGATAAGAAGTATTGATCAAATCCCGATTTGCCGGGCAGTTTGATCGTAGGGGTGGACGGCTCTGCCATCCCGTGCAGGCACTTCGTGTGGGCGGACAGAGTCGTCCGACCCTACAAATTGAAAAACGAAACGCATCGGTAAATCGGAATTTGAAGGGCTGAAATTATTGTGCGGGCTTGTAGCTGTCTTTCAGGCTGACAGAACGGTTGAAGATCGGACGCTGTGCGGTCGAGTCCTTGTCGGGGCAGAAATAGCCCAGGCGCATGAACTGGAACGCAGCAGGTGCTTTTGTGTCAATCAGGCAGGCTTCGACCTTGCAGCCGGTCAGAATTTCAAGAGATTCGGGATTGAGGCAATCCAGGAAATTCTTGTCTGCGCCATCGGGATCGGGATCGGTGAAGAGGTTGGAATACAGACGGACCTCAGCATCGGCACAGGTGTGCGCATCGACCCAATGGATTGTGGACTTGACCTTGCGTCCATCGGCAGGGTCGCCGCCACGGGAGTTGGGATCATATTCACAGAGAACTTCTGTAATATTGCCGTTCTCGTCCTTGTTGAAGCCGGTGCATTTGACAACGTATGCGCCCTTGAGACGAACTTCATTGCCGGGGAACAGACGGAAGAACTTTCCGACCTTTTCTTCCATGAAATCGTCCGCTTCGATCCACAAATCACGGGAGAAGGTGATCTCTCTTGTGCCCATCTCGGGATAATTCGGGTGATTTTCAACCTGGAAGATCTCGCTGTGACCTTCGGGATAGTTGGTCACGGTCAGACGAATGGGCTTCAAAACAGCCATCACTCTCGAAGCGGTCTCGTTCAGATCCTCACGCAGGCAATGCTCTAAGAACGCATATTCCACCGTGGAGGCAGCCTTTGCAACGCCAATGCGCTCACAGAAATTGCGGATGGATTTGGGCGTATAGCCACGACGGCGCAGACCGCAGAGGGTCGGCATACGGGGATCATCCCAGCCGCTGACTCTGCCTTCCTCAACCAAAAGACGCAGCTTACGCTTGGACATGACGGTATAGTTGATGCCCAATCTTGCAAATTCGATCTGACGGGGCTTCGACGGAAGATCGCAGTGCTCCACGACCCAGTTGTAAAGCGGACGGTGCGCCTCGAATTCCAATGAGCACAGGGAATGAGTGATACATTCCATGGCATCTTCAATCGGATGGGCAAAGTCATACATCGGATAGATGCACCACTTGTTGCCGGTTGCGTGATGCGGCATATGGTTAATGCGGTAGATGGCAGGGTCACGCATATTGAAGTTGCCTGAAGCGAGATCGATCTTCGCACGCAGCGTCATGGCACCGTTGGGGAACTCGCCTGCCCTCATGCGGCGGAACAGGTCCAACGATTCCTCTATCGGACGGTCACGGAACGGACTGCGTGCCGGAGTGGTCAGATCGCCGCGGTATTCACGCATCTGCTCGGCAGTCAGCTCGCAGACGTAGGCAAGTCCCTTCTTAATCAGCTCCTCAGCGCACTCGTACATCTTGTCGAAATACTGCGAGGCGTAGAAGAAACGATCGTCCCAATCAAAGCCGAGCCAATGGATATCCTCCTTGATGGCTTCGACATATTCGGTATCTTCCTTAGTGGGGTTGGTATCGTCCATGCGCAGGTTGCAGATGCCACCGAATTTTTCGGCAGTGCCGAAATCGATGCACAGTGCCTTGCAGTGACCGATATGCAGATAACCGTTCGGCTCCGGCGGAAAACGGGTGTGGACCTGCATTCCTTCGAACTGACCGCCTGCGGCGATGTCCTCTTCGACAAAGGCTTCAATGAAATTTTTGATCTCAGGCATATCTATTTTCATCCTCTCGGTAAAATTCTCCTGATATTATATATCATTTTCTCCAAAACTGCAAGACAGATTCCATACAAAGTGCCGAAAAAATTGGTCAAGAAAAGAAATTTTGAAAACATTGCATGAATTTTAGAAGTTTTGCTTGTCAATCGGGCAGAATTATTATAGAATATAAGCAGCAATTTAAGGACAAAGGAGTGGTTCGGTATGAACGAGCCGAAATATCGTCGGATTTTGCTGAAAATCAGCGGCGAGGCTTTGGCAGGTGAGAAACACCGTGGATTGGATTTTGACGTGATTGGCAGCGTGTGTGATGTGGTCAAGCGTTGTGTTGCCTCCGGTGTGCAGGTCGGTATTGTTGTCGGCGGCGGAAATTTTTGGCGCGGCATTAAGGACGGCGGCGACCGTATGGAGCGCACTCGTGCGGATCATATGGGCATGCTGGCAACGGTCATCAATTGCTTGGCGGTTGCAGACTGCTTAGAGCAGCGTGGCGTTGAGGTGCGTGTGCAGACAGCCATCGAGATGAGCCGTATCGCAGAGCCCTATATCCGTGGCAGAGCGATCCGCCATTTAGAAAAGGGTCGTGTTGTGATCTTCGGCTGTGGCACGGGCAATCCCTTCTTCTCAACGGATACCGGCGCAGTTTTGCGTGCGGCGGAGATCGACGCAGATGCGATTCTCTTGGCGAAGAACATCGACGGCGTCTATTCCGATGACCCTGCGAAGAATCCCGATGCGGTGCGCTATGACGAGATCACCTATGATGAGGTGCTTGCCAAGCACTTGATGGTCATGGACACCACGGCAACTTCGCTCTCTATGGACAACCATATTCCCATCATCCTGTTCGCATTGGCAGACCCTGAGAATATCATGCGTGTTGTGATGGGTGAAAAAATCGGTACATTAGTTAAGGAGGAAAAATAAAATGGCAGTAGACTTTAAGGAATTTACCAGAAAAATGGACAAGACGTTGGAGATCTTGCAGGACGATTTCGGCGCAATTCGTGCAGGTCGTGCGAATGCGAAGGTGCTTGACCGCATCACGGTCGAGTATTACGGCGCAGAATCTCCCATCGGACAGGTCGGCACGATCTCTTCTCCCGATGCAAGAACCCTGGTCATTCAGCCGTGGGACGGCAGCTTGCTCAAGAAGATCGAAAAGGCGATCCAGGTTTCTGATCTGGGCATCAATCCGCAGAACGACGGCCGTGTGATCCGTTTGGTGTTCCCGATGCTCACCGAGGAGCGCCGTAAGGAATTGGCAAAGCAGGTCAAGAAGTACGGCGAGGATGCAAAGGTTGCAGTGCGCAATATCCGCCGTGATGCAATGGATTACATCAAGAAGCTCAAGAAGGACTCCGAGATCACCGAGGACGATCAGAAGAAGTCTGAAAAGGATCTTCAGGACATCACCGACAAGTATATTAAGAAGGTCGATGAGGTTTGCGCCGTCAAGGAAAAGGAGCTCATGGAGCTGTAATCGAACAAACGGGGACGGACAGTGTCCGTCCCCTTGTACGCTAAAAAGGAGAAAGAAAATATGCAATTTCCTGAGAAACTTTATGCGGATATTCGCATAGAAGACGTCTATAAAACGGAGATCATGTACGAAAATGGGAAGCTCCGTCAAAATAAGGAAAACAGCACGAAGGGTGCATTTTTGCGTGTGTTTGACGGGAACCGTTGGTATTATTGCGCCACAACGGAGCTGGATCGACTGCAAGAGGAACTTGACAGCCTTGCATCAATGGCGACGCCGAATGACGATATTTTGAACCATCCGGTGGTCAGACGGTTTCAGGTCCATTGCGACACGGTGATGCGCTTTGCGCCTGTGGGCGTGCATAAGGTCGCAAACAGCGAAAAGCTTGCCCTTTTGGAGAGCTATTTGCCGTTGCTGTCCGAGGTTGCGCAGATCGCCGTTTCGAAGGCAAGATATCAGGATGTCTATTCCAGCCGTCACTTTATTTCTTCCTTGGGCGCAGATGTTACTTATGATTATCAACATGCCGGATTCGGCCTCGGTTACACCATGAACATCGGTGACAGCCCGTACAGCAATATGCAGCGGCTGTTTTCCCAGCGCTTTGACGAGCTGAAGGATCGCCATGCGGAGCTTCGTAAGCTGATTGCCGAGGAGCTTGCGTATGCACAAAATGCTGTGCCCATTGAGCCCGGAGTGTATACCTGCGTGCTTGCGCCTGAGGTGACGGGCGTTTTCGCCCATGAGAGCTTCGGGCATAAGAGTGAGTCTGACTTTATGCTCGGCTCGGAAATGATGCGCAAGGAATGGGCGCTTGGTACGAAGGTAGGCTGGGAAGGCCTGAATATCATTGACTCGGGACTTCCGGATGGCTCCGGCTATGTCCCTTATGACGATGAAGGCAACAAGGCAAGTGAAACCTATTTGATCAAAGACGGCATTCTGACAGGACGTTTGCACTCGGCACTCACGGCAGCGGCTTTGGATGAGGCTGTGACCGGCAATGCCAGAGCAACGACGTTCGAGTTTGAACCCATCGTCCGTATGACCTCTACCTATATTGCAGGCGGTGAGGATACGCTTGAAAGCCTTTTGAAAGGCGCAGAGGGGGGCATTTACATCCCTGACTATTTCCATGGCTCGGGCATGTCCACCTTCACCATTGCGCCTGCAAGAGCCTATCGTATCAGAGATGGCAAGATCGCAGAGCCTGTGCGTGTGAGTGTGGTTTCGGGCAACGTGATGGAAACGCTGTTCAAAATCGACGGCGCAACGAAGGAAACGAAGCTTTGCTCGTCTGCCTATGGCGGCTGCGGCAAGATGGAGCAGTTCCCTCTGCGTGTGGCATTCGGCGGACCGTACATTCGTGTGCGTGAGCTGACGGTGCAGTAAGGAGGATGCTATGATCAAAGAATTATATCAGATCAGGACCAAGGAACTGACCTTGAATGTCACGGATGGCGAGGTAGACTCCGTTCGCAAGAAAAATTTGACGAAATCGGGCTGCCGTGTGTATGAAAACGGCTGCATCGGTATCGCAGGTACTTTGGGCGAACCGACGCAGGAAACCTGGACGAAGGCGGAAGAAACTTTGCAAATGGAGATCCCGTATCCGTATGAGCCGAGCAAGAACCACTGCGAACACAGACGTAGCGGCTCGTGGATCCCCGACAGCGAGTTTATTGCCAAGGCAGAGCGCATTTTGAAGGTTCTGAAAGAAGAATTTCCCGAGTTTATCCTGTCAAATAAGATCATTGCGCAAGAGGAAACAATCAGTCTGAAAAATGATTTGGGACTGGACCTTTCGGATAAGCGTTATATCGTTCAACTTGTTTTGATCGTCAAGCATGAGGCTTCCGCCAATGTGTATGACAGTGCCATAGCGTATTACGGTCGGGAACTTGATGAGAAAGAGATCCTTGATCGGGGAAGGGCGATTTTGCGTGCGCACCTGAACCCGATTCCGATGCCGACGCAGAGAGTTCCGGTGATCTTCACTGCGGACACCTTGGCCGGCATTTTGGGCGATTATCTGCATGCGCAGAAGCTCAAAAAGAATGCCTCCCTGCTCAGCGGCAAGGAGGGGCAAAAAGTATTTTCTGACAAGCTGACACTCAGCGTCGATCTGCACGAGAATGAATATGCAATCTTTTTCGATGCCGAGGGAACTGTGCTTCCGGACGATCGTCTAACGCTTATTGACAGGGGCGTCGTGGTGCGTGGCATTGCCGACAAGCTCTGCGCCGATGAATTCGGTATGGAATTGACGGCATGCGCACAAGGCGGCTATGATGATGTGCCGTCGCTTGAGGTCAATCCCTTCTCGTTGACGATTGAACCTGCGGGAACGCTCAAGGAAATTTTGAACGGTCGGGATGCAATCTATCTGTGTATGGCTGACGGAGGCGATATTACGCCTGCAGGTGACTACGCCACACCCGTGCAGACCGCATATCTGTACCGTGACGGCGAACTTGTGGGCAAGCTGCCTGAGTTTAACATTCGTGGCAATATTTTCGAATTGTTGGGTGAGGACTACCTGGGCACAAGCTCGGATGGACCGCTCGACGGTTTTAAATTGACGGCATTGTATTGCCATATTGATGGCTAAACGGAGTTACTTATGTTTTTTAAGAAGAAAAAAGAAGTTTTATCGGAACGGAAAATTCCGACACATATCGCCATCGTTATGGATGGCAACGGACGTTGGGCAAAAAAACGTGGCTTACCCCGTCAGGCAGGACATAAGGTCGGTGCGGAGGCGTTCCGCACGATCGCAAATTATGCCAAGTCCATCGGCTTGAAATATTTGACCGTGTATGCTTTCTCCACCGAGAATTGGAAACGCTCGGATGAGGAGGTCAATGCGATCATGGAGCTTTTGGAAAAATATCTGCGTGAAGCGATCGCTGATATGGACAAAAACCGAGTGCGGTTTTTCTTCTTCGGTGATCTGTCACGTCTTTCTCCTGAATTGCAGGAGGAAGCGCGCATTGCCATGGAACGTTCGGAAAAATATGAGGGCGTGCAGGTCAATTTCTGCTTGAACTACGGCGGAAGAGCGGAGGTTGTGCGTGCAGCGCAGCGTTTTGCGCAGGATTGCTTGGACGGAAAGTGCAAGCCTGAGGATTTGACCGAGACGCATTTTTCCGATCTGATGTATTCCGCAGGCGTGCCGGACCCTGAATTGGTCATTCGACCGGGTGGTGAAAAGCGCACGTCAAATTTCCTGTTATGGCAAAGCGCATATGCTGAATATTATTTTACAGATGTCCTTTGGCCGCAGTTTGGACCCGAGGACTTAGAGAAGGCGATCGCCTCGTTCAATGAGCGCAAGCGCCGTTTTGGAGGAGTATAAAAAATGCTGATTAGAATTTTGACGGCGGTGGTTGGCTTGCCACTGTTGCTTGCGGTCGTGCTGCTTTTGCCGCCGATCGGAACGGCGATCTTGTTTGCGCTTGCGTGCATGATCGCAGCGTATGAAATGCTTTGGCGAACAGGTCTTTGGAAGAACAAGCGTGCAGTTACCTATGCGGCAGTGATGTCGGCTGCCACGGTGATGTGGTCGTGGCTCAAGGCATGCCACATTCTCAGCGGTGAAACGCTGTGGCTTTGTGCGCTGATCGGCTTGTTTGTTTACTTCTCGCTGCTGTTCTGTGAGCTTTTGGCAGGTCATGCGGAGGTGAAGTTTACTTCCATGTGCGCAGCACTGTTTGCAGGCTTTGTCTATCCGTTTTTGATCGGTTCGCTCGTACGTATGCGTGGCATGGATGGTGGGGAATACTATATTTTGGTCGCTTTTGTGCTGTCCATGGTTGCAGACTCCGGCGCATATTTCGTTGGCAGAAGCCTTGGAAAGCACAAGCTTGCGCCCGTTGTCAGCCCCAAGAAAACCGTGGAGGGCGCTGTTGGCGGAATGATCATTAATATTTTCGGCATGATGCTCTATACATTTATATTGAGCAAATGCTTCGGCTTTGCACAGGTCAACTATCTCTATGCGGCGATCTATGGTGTTCTCGGTGCGGTTGCATCGATCATCGGCGATTTGACCTTGTCTGTTGTCAAACGTCAGGTCGGCATCAAGGATTACGGCAATCTGTTCCCCGGTCACGGCGGCATTTTGGATCGCTTTGACTCTACGATGATGGTTGCGCCGTTGGCAGAAATTCTGATTTTATTGATTCCGTTTGCGGTGAAGTGATATGACACAGTATTTATCAATTTTGGGTTCTACAGGCTCTATCGGCAGACAAACCTTGCAGGTCGTGGAGCAGCTTGACATTCAAGTGGTTGCCTTGACGGCAGGCGAGAATGTGGAGCGTATGGCGCAGCAGTGCAGACAATTTCAGCCCGAGCTTGCGGTCATGGCAAGTGAAGAGGCGGCGCAGGCGTTGAAGGCTGCCTTAAATGGGCAGAATATTCGCATCATGCACGGCATGGAGGGTTTAATTGCAGCTGCGGAATATGAAAAAGCGGATACCGTAGTCACGGCGGTGGTCGGCATGCTCGGCTTACGCCCGACGTTGGCGGCGATTGCGAAGAAAAAGCGTATTGCCCTTGCAAACAAAGAAACCCTGGTCTGCGCAGGCGAGCTTGTCATGCAGGCAGCGAAGGAATATGGTACCGAGATCATCCCTGTTGACTCCGAGCATTCGGCAATTTTTCAATGCCTGATGGGTAGCTCGGACAGAAATGAAATTCGCAGAATATTGTTGACCTGCTCGGGTGGTCCGTTTTTCGGCAAAACACCCGAAGAGCTGAAAAACGTGACCAAAGCCGATGCGCTCAGGCATCCGAATTGGAAGATGGGTAATAAAATCACCATCGATTGTGCCACTCTTATGAACAAGGGCTTGGAGGTCATTGAGGCGATGCGCCTGTATGAGCTTCCGCTTGACAAGGTCGATGTTGTCATCCACCGTCAGAGCATCGTGCATTCGCTTGTGGAATTTTGCGACGGTGCGGTGATGGCGCAGCTCGGAACACCCGATATGAGGGTGCCGATTCGCTTGGCATTGACATATCCTAAGCGTGTGCATAATCCGGCAGAGCCGTTGGATTTACTTACCTGCGGCGATCTGACCTTCCATAAGCCCGATGAAGAGGCTTTCCCGTGTCTTGCCCTTGCAAAAGAGGCGGCAAGACGAGGCGGTACGGCTTGCGCTGTGATGAACGGTGCGAATGAGGCAGCCGTTGCGCTGTATTTAGACGATAAGATCGGATTTTACGACATCCCACGCATGGTGAAGCATGCGATGGATACGGTGCCGTTCGTGCAAAATCCGAATTTGGAACAAATCTTGGCTGCCGACAGCTTGGCAAGAGCTGCGGTAATGAATATCCTGTGAGGTGAGCGGTTTTGACCGTATTTTATATTCTGCTTGCGATCCTTTTGTTTGGCGTGTTGATCCTGGTGCACGAGTTTGGCCATTTTATTACGGCGAAGCTTTCGGGTGTGCAGGTCAATGAATTTTCACTCTTTATGGGCCCTGCGATTTGGAAAAAGCAAAAGGGCGAAACGCTTTATGCCCTGCGCTGCATCCCGATCGGCGGCTACTGCGCCATGGAGGGCGAGGACGGCGACAGCGACAATCCCAGAGCCTTTGCCAATGCGAAGGTTTGGAAGCGTATGATCATTTTGGTCGCAGGTGCTGCGATGAATTTGATCATCGGCTTTATCATGGTGGTCATTTTTGTCGGCTTTTATTATGGCGAAGCCGAGGTGCTTCCGACAAAGCAGATCTCAGCCATTGAAGACGGCAGACCGTTTGCCAATGTGTTGCAGGTCGGTGATGAATTTTATGAGATCAACGACAGAAGAGTGTTCGTTAAGAGCGACATTACGATGCTCCTTGACCGTGAGGAAGACGGCGTGCATGATATCGTGGTCATCCGTGACGGCGAGAAGGTCAAGCTGAACGATGTGACGATGAAGCGTGACTATCAAGGCGAAAACGGCTTGCTCTATGGGTTTTCCTGCGCATTGGAGGAATGCGACGTCGGAAGTGTTTTGTCGTATTCGGTCGATCAGTCCTTGGATTTTGGCAGATTGGTTTGGATGAGCTTGGGCGATTTGGTCTCAGGCAGAGCCTCCATGAAGGATATGGGCGGTCCCGTGATGATCGTGGAAACCGTCACGCAGGCAGGGGTGCAATCCGAAACGGTCGGACTTGGCATTTTGAATGTGATTTATTTCTTTGCATTCATTGCGATCAATTTGGCGGTGATGAACCTGCTGCCCATTCCTGCGCTTGATGGCGGCAGAGTGGTATGCTTGATAGTGACGGCTGTGGCGGAAAAGATTCTGCGCCGCAAGATTGACCCGAAATACGAGGGTTATCTGCATGCGGGCTTTATGATGCTGCTTCTTGCGCTGATGGCATTCATCACGTTCAAAGACGTGATTGGACTATTTAATTAAGTGAGGTGTACGATATGACAAGACAGATCACGGTTGGCGATGTGAAGATCGGCGGTGGTGCACCGATCTCCATTCAGTCGATGCTCAATACGGCAACGACGGATGTGGAGGGCAGTCTTGCGCAGATCGATGCGCTGAAAAATGTCGGCTGCCAAATCGTGCGCCTTGCTGTGCCCGATGAAAGGACGGCGCAGGGCTTTGCGCAAATCGCAAGCAGATCGCCGCTCCCGTTGGTTGCGGACATTCATTTTGACTATCGGCTTGCGATCATGGCAGCCGAAGGCGGTGCGGCAAAGATCCGCATCAATCCGGGCAATATCGGCAGCGAGGACAAGGTCAAGGCTGTCGTAGATTGCTGCAAAGCGCATCATATTCCCATTCGCATCGGTGTCAACGGCGGTTCACTGGATAAAAAGCTTTTGGAAAAGTACGGTCACCCGACCCCCGAGGCTTTGGTGGAAAGTGCGCTGGAGCATGCGGCTTATTTGGAAAAATACGGATTTTATGATATCTGCCTTTCGATGAAGTCGAGCAATGTGCCGCTCATGATGCAGGCATATCGTTTGATCCATGAGAAGGTGGACTATCCTCTGCATGTCGGTGTGACCGAGACCGGCACGGAGTATATGGGAACGATCAAATCCGCCATGGGCATTGGTGGTCTTTTGTGCATGGGCATTGGAGATACCATTCGAGTTTCTTTGACGGCTGACCCTGTGCGTGAGGTTGTTGCGGCGAAGGCAATTTTGAAAGCCGCAGGACTTCAAAACAGCGGTGTGAATCTTGTTTCTTGCCCGACTTGTGGAAGAACGAAGATTGACCTGATCGGTTTGGCTTCCAAAGTGGAGGCTGCACTTGTCAATTGCGAAAAAAATATTACCGTTGCGGTCATGGGCTGCGTTGTCAATGGACCTGGCGAGGCGAGAGAGGCTGATGTCGGCATCGCCGGCGGCGATGGTTGCGGAGTGCTGTTCGTCAAAGGCGAGCTGAAGGAAAAGCTGCCTTATGATGAGCTGCTTCCTGCGCTGCTTCGCTACATAGACGGGCTGTAACAGGAGAAAACTATGACAAATCCATTCCCTTTTTTGGAAATGTTTTTTGAATATCAACCCGATGAATCGCTGCGTGCTGTTTTACAGCAGGCGGCGGTTTGTCATGCGGAGTTCGACCGAGAGGCGCACGAAATTGCGCTGACGGTCAACTTTCCACAGTATACGAACCAGCTGCGCAGAGTTTGCGAGGAGCTGCAAGAGCTGTATCAGCTGAGAAAAGTGAAAATTTCACCCAAGTTCCCAAAAGAAGCCCTTGCCGATATTGACGGCAAAGAGCTTAATCGACTTGTGAGCATGGAATATTCACCTGCGACGGGAATTATGGCAGGCTGCCGCTGGGAGCTTGCCGAGGGGACGAGTAAGGTACATCTGCGTGCCAACGGTCGGGAGCTGATCGAGCCACATATGCACGTGGTGCAGCGATATTTGAAGGAGAGCTTCGGTGTTGAAACGCAGATCGAGATCATCAGCCATCAACACACGGACGATGATGAGCTGTTCGAGCTGACCGAGCGTATGCGCCGAGAGGCGGTCAAGCAAATGCCTGCTCCCAAGTTTACCTCGGAGAATGCAAAGCCCGACAAGCCCAAGACTGCTTTTGGAAAACCCTTCCAGGGCAAGGCAACTGCCATGCGGGAGATCAGCAGCGATATGCAAAATGTCCGTGTGATCATCGAGGGCAAGGTCTTTGCTGTGGATCACCGCCGCAACCGCAAGGATACGGCGACCATCGTTTCGTTCGATATGACGGACTATACAGGCTCGGTGCATTTGGGCGGTTTTTTCAAGGAGGATACGGGAAAGCCGATCACAGATTTTGTGCAAAAGCCCGGGCAGTGGCTTCGTGTGCAGGGCAGGGTGGACTACGATGAGTACAGCAAGGAGGTCGTAGTGCGCCCCGATGCGATCATGGCAGGGCAAGCACCTGTGCGTGAGGATACAGCGGAGCAGAAGCGTGTGGAGCTGCATCTGCATACCACCATGTCCATGATGGATGCGCTGACCAAGACGAAGGACGCTGTTGCAACAGCGGCTCGTTGGGGACATCAGGCAATCGCTATCACCGATCACGGTGTTGCCTCGTCCTTCCCCGATGCGCTCAAGGCGAGCAAAAGCAAGGTCGCAGGAACTGAAAAAAATATCAAAATTCTCTATGGCTGCGAGGGCTATTACGTCAATGACATGGATGACCGTATTGTTGTCCATGGGGAGAAAAATATGCCGCTCGACGGCGAATTTGTTGCCTTTGACTTGGAAACAACAGGACTTTTGGCACACAAGGATGTGATCATCGAGATCGGTGCGGTGATTTTGAAAAATGGCGAGGTGGTCGATACTTTCCAAAGCTTCGTGCAGCCAAATCGGCGCTTAGACCCGAAGGTGATCGAATTGACAGGCATCACCGATGCCATGGTCAAGGATGCGCCCGATATTTCTCAAGTGCTGCCCAAGTTTTTGGAATTTTGTGGAGATAGACCGCTTGTTGCGCACAATGCGGATTTCGATGTCGGCTTTGTGACGGCGGCGTGTGAACGACTGAATATTCCTTTTGTGCCGACTTCGATCGACACACTGATTTTGGCGCAAAATCTGATGCCACAGCTGAGCAAATTTAAGCTCAATATTGTCGCAGAGGCGCTGAGCTTGCCTGAATTCAATCACCACAGAGCCTCCGATGATGCGTTGACCTGCGGATATCTCTATCTGCGCTTTGCCAAAATGCTCAAGGAGCGTGGTTTGACGGAGATTTGCCAGATCAACGAGGAAATGGTGAAGCTGCGCTCGGGCAATCGTATCAACGACCGCCGCGCAAAGCATATTTTGGTCTTTGCAAAAAATCAGATGGGCTTGCGCAATCTCTATCGCATCATTTCCGATGCGCATTTGAAATATTTTAAGCGCAATCCCCGAATGCCAAAATCCGAGCTGATCCAATTCAGAGAGGGCTTGATCATCGGCTCTGCCTGCGAGGCAGGCGAGCTGTTCCAAGCGGTTTTGGAGCATAAGAGCTGGGCAGAGCTCAAGCGCATTGCTTCGTTCTATGACTTTTTGGAGATCCAGCCGCTGAGCAATAATAAATTCCTGCTTGCCGATGGAAAAGTGGAAACAGAAGAGGAGCTAAGAGAATTTAACCGCACCATCGTGCGCCTGGGCGAGGAAATGGGGATCCCCGTTTGCGCAACGGGTGATGTGCATTTCTTGAATCCCGAGGAGGAAATTTATCGAAGAATCTTGTTGGCATCGAAGGGTTTTGCGGATTGTGACAGAGAGAATCCGCTCTACTTCCGCACGACGGACGAGATGCTGACGGAATTTTCCTATCTTGGCGAAGAAAAAGCCTTTGAAGTCGTTGTGACGAACACGAATCGCATTGCAGATATGTGCGATGTGGTTCGCCCTGTTCCGCATAATCTGTTTGCACCGAAGATCGAAAACTCGGTCGAGGATCTCAAAGACCTGGTCTACGGCAAGATGCACCGCCTTTATGGCGAGAATCCGCCGGAATTGATCGTCAAACGAGTGGAAACCGAGCTGAATGATATTATCACCTGTCACTATGACGTGATCTATATGTCGGCGCAGAAGCTGGTGCAAAACTCTTTGGAGAACGGCTATTTGGTCGGTTCCCGTGGCTCTGTCGGCTCGTCCTTGGTGGCGTTTATGTCGGGCATTACGGAGGTCAATTCACTGCCGCCGCATTACCGTTGCCCGAAGTGTAAATATACAACATTTGACATCCCCGAAGGTATCAACTGCGGTGCCGATCTTCCGGATGATATCTGCCCCGAATGCGGTGCGCAGTTGGAAAAAGACGGCTTTAACATTCCGTTTGAAACGTTCTTGGGCTTCGGTGGCGATAAGGTGCCCGATATCGACCTGAACTTCTCGGGTGAATATCAATCGAAAGCGCATGCTTATTGCATTGAGATGTTCGGTGCGAGCCATGTTTTCAGAGCAGGCACGATCGGTACAGTTGCCGACAAAACAGCCTATGGCTATGTCAAAAAATATTTGGCAGAGCGAAATATCATCACCTCTCGCGCGGAAGAAAACCGTTTGACCGCAGGCTGTGTTGATGTCAGACGAACCACGGGACAGCACCCGGGTGGCTTGGTTGTCATTCCGCAGGAAAATGAAATTTGGGATTTTTGCCCCGTGCAGCATCCGGCGGACGATACAAAAACGGACATTATTACGACCCATTTTGAATACCATTCCATGGAAGAAAATCTTCTGAAGCTGGATATGCTCGGTCACGATGATCCGACCATGATCCGCATGATGGAGGATATTACCGGTGTCGATGCGAAGCTGATCCCCCTGGACGATAAGGACACCATGTCCATTTTCCAAAACAGCCGTGTTCTGGGCTATGAAAATGATCCGCTTTTGGGCATTCCCGGCACGGTCGGTATTCCGGAATTTGGCACAGGCTTCACCCGAGGAATGCTGATGGATACAAAGCCGGATCAGTTCGACGTTTTGATCCGTCTTTCGGGCTTCTCTCACGGTACGGACGTTTGGCTCGGCAATGCGAAGGACTTGATCGTCAGCGGTACGGCTTCGGTCTCGCAGGCGATCGGGTGCCGTGACGATATTATGATCTATCTGATCAAATGCGGCTTGCCGGAAAAACGTGCCTTCAAGATCATGGAGGCAGTACGTAAGGGTAGAGGTCTTCCCGAGGGCGCAGAGGAAGAGATGAAGAATGCAGGCGTGCCGGAGTGGTATATCGGCTCTTGCAAGAAGATCAAGTATCTCTTCCCGAAGGCGCATGCAGCGGCTTATGTTATGATGGCGTTTCGAATCGCATGGTTCAAGGTGCATCATCCGTTGGCGTTCTATTCCGCATATTTCTACAGAAGAAGTCAAAAGGATGGCTTCGATGCGGTCATGATGACCCATGGCATCGAAACGGTCAAGTCACATATTAAGGAAATTCAGAACAACCCCGATGCGACGGCAAAGGACGGCGATCTTTTGACAACGCTGGAGGTCTGCTATGAGTTTTATCTGCGAGGCTTTGAATTTGCGGATATGAGCTTGTATGAATCGCATGCGACAAAATTCTTGCTCAAGGATGGCAAACTCTTGCCCCCGTTTGTTTCGGTTTCAGGTTTGGGTGAAACTGCGGCTTGGGACATTCTCAACGGTCGAGAAGGACGAGAGTTTATCTCCATCGAGGAATTTGCCGCAGCCTGTCCGAAGGTGTCGAAAACGCATATTGAGAATCTAAAATTGGCAGGAGCCTTCGGTGACCTGCCGGAAACGAGCCAAATGTCGTTGTTTTGAACAAAATACAGGAAATACTTTTGTGCAATCTTACAAAATAAGTAAAAACATTTGCCGAATGGCAGCAAATGAAGTATAATAGAATCGCAATTTAATGAAATAAGGAGTGTTCTACCATGCAAGAACTTGAAAAGCAATTCCATATCCGCTGTGTCGAAGGCGACGTTGGCCGTTATGTCATTCTGCCCGGCGATCCCGGCCGTTGCGAATCCATCGCAAAGCTTTTTGACAATCCCGTGCATGTCGCACAGAACCGTGAGTATAATATCTATACAGGCACCCTGCTTGGCGAGAAGGTCAGCGTTTGCTCTACCGGTATCGGTGGTCCGTCCGCTTCCATCGCCATGGAAGAGCTGCACAATATCGGCGCAGACACCTTCATCCGTGTCGGCACCTGCGGCGGTATCGATCTTGACGTTCAGTCCGGCGATATCGTAGTTGCAACCGGTGCGATCCGTTTTGAGCATACTTCCATGGAGTATGCACCCATTGAGTATCCCGCAGTATCCAATTTGGACATTGCGATCGCTCTGCGTGAGGCTTCTCAGGCGATGGGCAAGCGTACGCATGTCGGCGTTGTGCAGTGCAAGGACGCTTTCTACGGTCAGCACAGCCCTGCGAAGATGCCTGTTTCCTATGAGCTTCTGCAGAAGTGGGAAGCTTGGAAGCGCCTTGGCGTTAAGGCAAGCGAGATGGAATCTGCTGCGTTGTTTGTTGTGGCGGATGCTTTGGGATGCCGCTGCGGTTCTTGCTTCCATGTTATTTGGAACCAGGAGCGTGAGGCTGCCGGCTTGGATCAGAACATGAGCGAGGATACTTCCGCTGCTGTCCGTGTCGGTGTTGAGGCTCTGAAGCTGATCATCGCTCAGGATAAGGCAAACGGCAAATAATTTCGGAACCTTTTCGGTTTCGCAGCGTCTTAGCTTCAGGAGGTGAGGTACATGAGAAAATATTGGTGGACAGTTTGGATCAAGGTGGCGGTTTTGACTGTGGTTTTGATCTTGGCTTATAATTTTGTCAGCAATCAGGTCGAAGAATTGTTTTCTCCGTATCTCATCGAGGAAGAAACAACGGAGCCTGTGCTGCAGGAGCCGACAGAGGAAGAGGAGGAAACGGAGGGCAACCTCGTCATGGACCTTCTCGGAAAGGTCGAGGATGCTTTTGGTGTGAAAATTGATTTTGAAAATATGATTTTCGACTATGCCAATGAGTATGCTCTGGAGATGAAGGAGCAATCCGAAGAGGAACGCAATCCGATTTCCGAACCGCTGAAGTAATTACAACGCCCCACCATTGGTGGGGCGTAGTTTTTAGGAGTTTGTATGGAAAGAAAAAAACAAATTTCGGCAATGTGTGAAACCGAAGAGGAAAAAATGCTGCTCATTCGGGTGTGCGATAAATTGGAGCGAGCGATGGATCGAGAGCTCGCTGCATCCTCGTGCTTTTTGACGCCTCGACAGCAGGCTTTGCTTGGAAAAATATTGCCGAACTGTGATTTTTTCGGCGGTACGGAGGGAACTGAGCGCAATGTGGCGTATCATTGCCCCGAATATCTATCAAAAGAGGATTATTTTTCGGAGGATATCATTTCCTGCATTGAAGCGAGCTTTTACGAAAAAAATGCCCTGTCGCATCGAGATGTTCTCGGGGCGCTGATGGGCGCAGGCATCAAGCGAGAGGCTGTCGGAGATATCATTATTTATGAGAACAAATGCCAAATCTTTGTGCTTGGCGAGCTGAGAAAGTATTTGCTGGACAACCTGACATCGGCAGGCAGGCATCATCTTTCTTTGACAAAGATCGATCCAAAAACGGTGCAAAAGCCACCGCAAAAGATGAAAGAAGCACGAATTACCGTATCTTCTCTGCGTTTGGATGGTGTGATCTCGGGCGCTTTTCACTTAAGTCGTGGTAGGGCTGCGGAGTTGATCCGTTCGGGGCAGGTTTCCTTGAACGCGCTGACCTGCTTAAAGCCCGACCACAGCGTGGAGGAAGCAGATGAGATTTCAGTTAGAGGCATGGGAAAAATGAAAATTTTGTCACTTCACGGGCAGACCAAAAAGGACAGAACGGCTTTGACGGTCGGCATTTTTTTGTAAAACTTTAATGCGCTAAAAAATAATGCTTTACTTTTGCGAAAGAAAGTGTTATACTGTAAACAGCGAAAGAACTAAAGCATTAAGGAGCAATTACCATGAACAACCGCAAGAAAAACTCGGACCCCAAGAGCGAGCTTTACCGTGCGATTTTGGCATTGGAAACACCTGAGGAGTGCTACGCATTCTTCCACGATCTTTGCACACAGACGGAGCTTAGAGCGATTGAGCAGCGTTATGATGTTGCGAAAATGCTCTATGAGGGCATGATCTATAATGACATTCTTGCACAGACCGGTGCAAGCTCTGCGACTGTCAGCCGTGTCAACCGTAGCTTGATGAACGGCAAGGATGCCTATTCCTTGGTTTTTGATCGTATTGGGGAAAACAAATGAGTGCGTATGAAGCGCTGGCGTCTGCCTACGACGGCTTGACGACAGATGTTGAGTATAAGAAAATATTGGACTTTTTGGAGGCGATACTGCGCCAATTTGACAAGCAGCCGAGATCGGTGCTTGACTTAGGCTGCGGTACCGGCTCCATGTCTGTGTTAATGGCGCAGCGTGGCTATCGGGTCATCGGTGCGGATCTGAGTGAGGAGATGCTGACGGTTGCTGCGCAGAAGGCTGCCGATTGTATCGATCCGCCGTATTTTATCAGGCAGCCGATGCAAAAACTTCGTTTGCCGATGCCGGTGGATATGACGGTTTGCCTGCTCGACAGCATTAACTACGTGACACAGCCCGAAGATGTGCAGGAGACAATGCGAAGAGTCTACCGCAATCTATCACCCAATGGAATTTTTATTTTTGATATCAACACGCCTTATAAGCTGAGAAATTTAGATGGTCAGGTTTTCTTGGATGAGAACGAGGAAAGCTATTGTGTTTGGCGTGTGGATTTTGACAGGGAGGAGAATTGCTGTTATTACGGCATTGATCTCTTCCAAAAACAGGGGGAGCTTTGGTGCAGGAGCTTTGAACAGCACTGCGAATACGCCTACGAGCCCTCGGAATTGACGCAGTGGCTTGAAAATGCGGGGTTTGGAAGAGTACAGCTCTTTGGCGATCGTGTGCTCACGGCGCCAAAAATGGACGAACAGCGCATTTATATCGTCGCAATGAAGGAGTAAGCTATGGATCATATTATCAGAGCCATCACAGCCGATGGTTATGTCAAGGCAATGGCGATTTGCTCAACACAGATGGTTGAAAGGGCAAGGCAGATACACGATACAACACCGACGGCAACAGCGGCACTCGGTCGAGTCTTGTCTGCTGCGTCGATGATGGGAAACCTTCAGAAGGTTGAAAACGGCGCAATGACGATCCAAATCAAGGGTGGCGGACCACTCGGCACGATTTTGGCAACAAGTGACGCTGTCGGCAATGTCCGTGGCTATGTGACCAATCCGCATATCAGCCTGATTGAAAAATATGCAGGCAAGCTTGATGTGGGCGCAGCCGTTGGTACAGACGGCATGCTCACGGTCATTCGTGATTTGCAGATGAAGGAGCCGTATATCGGCAGCACCGAGCTGGTCACAGGTGAGATCGCAGATGACATCACTGCATATTTTGCACAGAGCGAACAGACACCGACAGCATGTGCCCTTGGTGTTCTAATCGATACGGACTGCACAGTCAAGGTCGCAGGTGGCTATCTGATCCAGCTTTTGCCCGGAGCGCCCGAAGATATTATCATCAAGATCGAGACAGGAATTGCCTGCGCAGGTGCGGTAACGCCGATGCTCGAGAGTGGAATGTCGCCAGAGGAGATCTTGCGGAAAGTCTTGTGTGAGTTTGATTTGGAATTTTTTGAGCCGACAGAGGTTGCTTATAAATGCTATTGCAGCCTTGAACGTGTGGAAAAAAGCTTGATCGCAATCGGAAAAAAAGATCTGCAAGAGATCGTCGAGGACGGAAAAGACATTGAAATCGAATGTCAGTTTTGTGATACGATCTACAAATTCACACCGAAAGATGTGGAAAATCTCCTAAAAACCCTGTATAATTAAACTTTTCAAAAAGATTAAAAAATTTTTGAAAAAAATTAAAAAAAGTGCTTGACAAATAGGGCATGTGCGTGTATAATGAGACCCGTCGCTGAGAGATGCGGCGCCAAAGTTGGGAGCATAGCTCAGCTGGGAGAGCACATGCCTTACAAGCATGGGGTCACAGGTTCGAGCCCTGTTGTTCCCACCACAAATTTGGCCCGGTGGTGCAGTCGGTTAGCACGCCAGCCTGTCACGCTGGAGGTCGACGGTTCGAGTCCGTTCCGGGTCGCCATATTTCAAAGCATTGAGCCGAGATTATCTCGGCTCGAAATGCCTCTGTAGCTCAGTTGGTAGAGCAGCGGACTGAAAATCCGCGTGTCGTTGGTTCAACTCCGACCGGAGGCACCATTCTTCGCAAGGTGCTTTGTTTTTACATAGCACCGAAATGCGGGTGTAGCTCATCCGGTAGAGCGCCACCTTGCCAAGGTGGAGGTAGCGAGTTCGAGCCTCGTCACCCGCTCCAAAACAAAGGAACGTTGATCGTTCCTTTTCATATATGGTGCCGTGGCCAAGCGGTAAGGCAAAGGTCTGCAAAACCTTCATTCCCCAGTTCAAATCTGGGCGGCACCTCCAATTTATCCGTGCCTCGTTTCTGAGGCACGGATTTTTCTTTAATATTATTACGATTTTTGCCATATTTTTCGTAAGAATCCTAACTTTTTTACTCTTTACAAAATTCTATTTCTGTGCTATACTAATTACATACTCGAACAAACATTTGATTATTTGATAGTTTGTGATAGTTAGTGATACATAAAATTAAAATAATTGTTGACAAAATTGTTGACAAAGCCTAAACATATGGCTGTAGCAAAAATGGACGAGATATTTTAACGAAATGCAAAGAAAAGCGATCGCTAAAAAAGGAGACCTACCAAATAATGGTAAGTCTCCTTTTTTTGACAGACTGAAGCGGGCTATTATATGATTATTGTTTGGGAATAACACATTCTCAGTTATTCAGTCCCAGAATATCATGGAAATAAGGCAAGGTGGAAAAGCGATATTTACGGTCGTATGCACGCGGGTGCAGGGTTTTCGTCCCCGATACATGGGCTATGTAATCATCCACATATCGTGTGGCTTCACGGGCAATCCTATCTAAGTTGGTTATTGCCTCTTTGTATTCATCGTTGTCAACAATAGCAGCAGTTGTATGGTCAAAGTACGATTCATCTTTTATTAGAACCATTTTCTTATAATCCAATCCTGAGCGGCTGCCTTGTGAGCGCTGTGTGTTTTTGAATAGAAACGCCTGGCTGTGGGTTATCGAAGAGCGAAAAGGAATGCAAATATAATATTCATCATGGGTATCTATAATAAGGCATGAGTACGGGCGACCATGCTTATGCATAATTTCGGGGTATTGTGTGCACGGATAGTCTTGAAGAAATTTAGACGACAATAAGGATATATCGGTTACAGCTTCCATTATGTGTAATCCTTCTTTCTAAAAAAAAGAACCACCCTGTTGTCAAGGTGGTTCTCACAGATTCTTCGCCCGGTCAATTTTTATTTTACCGACGAGTCAGAACCGTCACTCGTCACCTTCACTCGGTCAATTTTTATTTTACCGATGTGTCAGAACCGTCACACATCATCCGTCAGCGAAGACAGGAGTGTATCACTCCTCACCAATATTATATGCGCAGTGACGCAGATTGTCAAGTGCTATTTGGATGTATTTTTGTACTTTTATCCCAGCTACACAGCTTTAATTATACCCACGAACATCCTCGTCATTGGTGATGTGTGGCTTATCGTACAGTGAAAGGGTGGAAGCGTTAAAGTCCACCCATATTTTTTAAGCTTTTCCAATCACCATAATGAATCCTCTCTTATAAATATGTACTTGCGGCAAAGGTCTCTTTCAAAAAGACTTCTGCCCTTGCAATTCGTTCTGTGTCCATGCTGTTTCGTTTTTACGCAAGATAGGCGTTAAGATAATTCAGGGTTTTCTTTTTGTCCGCTGACCACAAAGGGGCGATCAAATCCTTTTTTGCGCCGTCGCCCGTGATCCGGTGCACGACGATATGCTTTGGTAAAAGGTCGATGCAGTTTTTCAGAAGCTCGGCGTATTCCTCTAAGGTCAGAGCCTTGAAACAGCCGGCTTTGTATTCTTCCGCAAGGCGAGTGTTTTTAAGAATATGCAAAAGGTGAAATTTCACGCCGTCGGTACCACAGGCTACTGCAAAGCGTGTGGTGGATATCGGATCATCATTGGGCAGACCAATGATAATATGGGTGATCACCTCTAATTCGGCTTGCTTCAATCGGAGAACGGCATCTGCGTAAACCTCTGTTTGATAGCCTCGATTGATGTATTTTGCCACTCGGTCGTCTGCGGTCTGCAAGCCTAACTCCACCGTTACCGGTTTGATGGCGTTGAGCTCTTTCAGGAGTTCTATGACGCTTTCGGAAAGACAATCCGGTCGTGTGGCAATGTTTAAGCCCACAATGTAATCCGGTGCGATCGCTTCATAAAACAGGGCTTTCAGCCGGTCGATGGGCGCATAGGTGTTGGTGAAGGATTGAAAATAGGCAATATATTTTCCGTTTTTGATTTTTCTCTCCACACGCTTTTTTGCCAGTTCCAATTGCATGCGGATATCTGCTCCATGTTCTGCGAACTCGCCACTGCCGAGCGCAGAACAGAAAATACAACCCTCGGTAGAAATGCTTCCATCACGGTTGGGGCAGGTGAAGCCTCCATCAAGAGAAAGCTTGTACACCTTGCAGCCAAATTTTTCGTGATAATACGCATTGGCGGTTTTGTACATTCTATCACCCCTCTAATACTACTATCTGATTAAAAGAAGACTTTTAATCAGATAGGCAACGCCGATTCGGCGTTGGGTTTTCGCGATTATAAGGTAAGAATCGCGAAAACACGTCTCATACAATCTCTGATGCAAACATTGCAATTAAAATGAGACAAGAGTCTCATTTTAATTAGAGATTAGTATAAGGCGCTGTTTATGATGCTACTATATCATATTGAAAGATATTTTACAAGTTGTGCGCAAGAGCATGCCAAAATTATGATCGAAAATCTCGGCAGGCTGCAACAGATTTGATACCAGTTCTTGTTAAAGAAAGCTTTTTATAGCACCGAAGGTGCGTCAAGAACTGTATGAGACTGCACATCGTGCTTTTGCAGGATGTGAGTGCGTGTAGCACATGGTGTTCTTGATTAAATATTTTATTCAAGAATCAGTATTAATCGGCGAAGGCAGTAAAAAAACGCTTTTTATACTATGGCGTATCTGAAAATCGGCAGAGTGACCAACATCGAGGGATTTTTTCGTTGAATCAGCCATTTTTTTTCGCCGAAATACTTTGTGTATTGCAAGAAAAAACGGCGCAATACAGCGGAAAAAGCACCGCTGTTTGAGCGTTTTGACGGTTTTCGGATACGCCCTAAAACCCGGTAGAAGTATTGATTAAATTCCGATTTATCGGTGAGTTTTGTTTTTCAAATTGTAGGGGCGGACGACTCTGTCCGCCCACACGAAGTGCCTGCACGGGCGCACAGAGTCGTGCGCCCCTACGGTGTCAAAACGCAGCCAACAGCTCGATAAATCGGAATTTATCAATTGTTTTAATTGGGTAATGGTATTACATAATTGTACAAAATGGGGAAAAATGGTTGACAAATTGTTGTAGAATCATTATACTATCTTTATAAGATGCGGTTTTGTGTCTTAGAATAAATGAAAGAGAGGATTTTTTATGAAGAAACGAGCGATTTCTTTTTTGCTGGTCGTTGCATTGCTGATCGGTATCGTTCCGATGGCAAGCGCCTATTCCGAAACGGATATTGCTTACCCCGTCGAGGGCGGTAATATCTATTTCGACAAAGCAACCGGTACCATCACCGATTGCGACGATACCGTAACCGGCGCCGATATCCCTGACAAGATCGACGGTGTCGCCGTCACGGACATCGGCGGTTATGCGTTCAAATACTGCTCCAGCCTGACAAGCGTGACGATCCCCGATAGCGTAACGACCATCGGCTACGGTGCGTTCTATTCCTGCTCCAGCCTGACGAGCGTGACGATTCCCGACAGCGTAACGACCATCGGCGGTTATGCGTTCTATTCCTGCTCCAGCCTAACGAGCGTGACGATTCCCGACAGCGTAACGACCATCGGCGGTTATGCGTTCTATTCCTGCTCCAGCCTGACGAGCGTGACGATCCCCGATAGCGTAACGACCATCGGCTACGGTGCGTTCTATTCCTGCTCCAGCCTGACGAGCGTGACGATTCCCGACAGCGTAACGACCATCGGCGATTATGCGTTCTATTCCTGCTCCAGCCTGACGAGCGTAACGATTGGCGACGGCGTGACGACCATCGGCGATTATGCGTTCTATTCCTGCGACAGCCTGACGAGCGTGACGATCGGCGACGGCGTAACGACCATCGGCAATGATGCGTTCTATTACTGCCCCAGCCTGACCGGCATTTGGGTCGATGAAATGAATGAAGCCTATAGTTCTGATGAATGTGGCGTTCTATTCAACAAAGACAAGTCTGCGTTAATTGTTTGTCCCGATGCTTATTCCGGCGCATATACAATCCCCGATAGCGTGACGAACATCGGCAATGGGGCGTTCTCTTTCTGTGACAGCCTGACGAGCGTGACGATCCCCGACAGCGTAACGACCATCGGCGGTAGTGCGTTCTCTTACTGCGACAGCTTGACGAGCGTAACGATTCCTGACAGTGTCACGAGCATCAGCAACCATGCCTTTGGTGACTGCAATGGCTTGACGAGCGTGACGATCGGCAACGGTGTCACGAGCATTAGCGATTCTGCGTTCTATTCCTGTGGCAGCTTGACGAGTGTAACGATTCCGGACAGTGTCAAGAGCATCGCTTATTGTGCGTTTTATTGGTGCTCCAGCTTGACGAGCGTAATGATCGGTAAAGGCGTAGAAAGCATTGCCGACTATGCGTTTGCCTATTGCCCGAGCTTGAAGGAAATTACGGTCGATCCTGCAAATGCCTATTTTAGCTCCGACGCAAACGGTGTGTTGTTCAACAAGGACAAGACCGAGCTTATCACGCTGCCCGGCGCAAGCACACTGTGCGAGATTCCCGAGGCAGTTACGAGCATTGCAGACGGCGCTTTTGTAGGATGCCAGAAGCTGATGGCATTCCGCGTTGATGCAAATAATGCCATCTACAGCTCTGATGAGGGCGGACTGCTTTTGAGCAAGGACGGAAAGGAATTGCTCCTTGCTCCGAATGCACTTAAAATCTGCAATGTTCCCGATGGCGTTACATATATTGCAGCAAACGCATTTGATCATTGCTACGAACTGACAACGGTGATCCTTCCGGCAAGCCTTACGGAGATTGGCGATAGTGTATTCTCGAGTGGGAGAGTGACGCACTTACTCTATGCCGGCACGGAAACGCAATGGCAGGAGATTATCATTGGCGACTATAATTGGTATTTGGAGGACATGACCAAGCATTTTGAAGCAACGGCAGAGGATATCACCGTTGTAAGCAAATGCACCTATGATCTGTATTCCTGCAAGCTTTGCGACGAAATGTTCTTAGGTGCGCAGAAGCGTGCGGACGGAGCGCATGACTTTGTCGATGGCAAGTGCAGTGTCTGCGGCGTTCCGAGCTATTTGTCTTACAGCGTTGATGATAAGGCAGATGTTGTGATCGATGGCTACGACGGAAGTGTTACGGATGTTGAGATCCCGGAGACGATCGAGGGCTTGGCGGTCAGAACGATCGGCGCTAACGCATTTTCCGACAGCGAGGACCTCAAGAAGGTGACGATTGCCAACAGCGTTACGAGCATTGCTTATTACGCATTTGAAAACTGTACTTCCTTGACAGAATTGAATTTCCCCGAGGAGCTTTTAAGGATCGATTTCGACGCATTTAACAATTGCGACAGCTTGACCAAGGTTGAACTGGGCGAAAAAGTTGAAATTATTTCGTACTCTGCATTTAATCACTGTGACAACCTCGAGGGTATTTATGTGGATTCGGCAAATCAGCATTACTGCAACGATACGCACGGAACACTGTATTCGAAGGATAAGTGGACGCTGATCCAAGCCGGCTGCGCAGTTCCTTCTACTTATATCGTTCCGGCAGACGTGGGCTACATTGTACCGAACGCATTTGCAACCTCAAAATCGCTTGAGATCTTGGCAGTTTTGAATCCGACGTGTAACTTCTATCAATACTGGGAGGAGGCACCGGGATTCCCCGAGGGCGTAACGCTGCATAGTGACGGCGATTCAAAGGTGCAGGCTGTTGCAGAGAAATATGGCTACAACTTCTCTGAACACAGCTTTGAAGACGGAGCCTGCACGATCTGTGGAACAGGCAGCATCATTTGGCACGGTATGTGCGGCGATAACCTGACTTACACCATCAACGAAAGAGACGGCAAGCTGATCATCGAGGGCGACGGTTGGATGTATTCCTTCTCCTGCGCAGCTCCGTGGGAGAGTAGCAAGAAATATATTACCGAGATCTCTCTGCCTGAGGGCTTGCTGAATATCGGCTCTTTGGCATTTGAAAACTGTATCAACTTGAAGAAGCTCGCAATTCCCGACAGCGTTGCCACCATTGAGAATAACGCGTTCCTTGGCTGTGAAAGCCTCGAGCGTGTGGATTTCGGTGACGGCGTTCAGGAGATTCAAGAACAGGCGTTTGGTATGTGCACGGCATTGACTGATGTTGCATTGCCCGAGGCGACAGCCTATATCGACAGACATGCTTTCGCACTCAGCGGTTTGACAAGCATTGAGATTCCGAATCGTGAATGTGAGATTTACGATTACGTAGACTTCGGCGGAGAAAACACCCTTGGTGCTCCTGCAACGACAGTGATTTATGGCTATGCCGACTCTACCGCACAGGCGTATGCAGAGAAATTTGGCTATGAATTCCGCCCCTTGTGCGAGCATGAATACACCGCAACCGTGACCGTTCCGACCTGCACGGAAGCAGGCTTCAGCACCTTCCTTTGCGGCAAGTGCGGAAAGACCTATATCGGTGACGATACCGATGCTTTGGGTCACGATTTTGAGCAGTGGAAGACTACGACCGTACCGACCTGCACCGTAGAAGGGGTGGAACGCCGTGACTGCACACGTTGCGATGCCTATGAAGAAAGAGCTTTGGAGGCGCTCGGTCATTCCTACACCGAGGCAATTACTATGCCGACCTGCACGGAAGGCGGATATACGACCTTCACCTGCCACTGCGGCGATAGCTATGTCGATGACGAAACTGCGGCATTGGGACATAGCTTTGAAGAATGGAAAACAGTGACTGCCCCGACCTGCACGAACAGCGGCAAGGAACGCAGAGATTGCTCCGCTTGCGATGCGTTCGAGGAAAGAGCAGTTGCAAAGCTGGCACACAACTATGACGGCGGTGTTTGCGAAAGCTGCGGCGCGGAGGATCCAAATTATGTTCCTCCGACTGAGCCGAGCGAGGAACCCTCTGAACCGAGTGAAGAACCTTCTGAGCCTTCTGAGCCTGAGATTCCGACCGAGAATCCGTTTACGGATGTCAAGGAGAGTGACTATTTTGCAACTCCCGTTTTGTGGGCAGTTGGCAAGGGAATCACGAACGGCATGAGCGCAACGAGCTTTGCTCCGAATGCACCGTGTACTCGTGGTCAGATCGTGACCTTCCTTTGGAGAGCTTGCGGATCTCCCGAGCCGACCAAAACCGACAATCCTTTCACGGATGTGAAGTCCTCTGAGTATTACTACAAGGCTGTCCTTTGGGCAGTAGAAAACGGCATTACCACAGGTCTTAGTGCCACGACCTTCGGACCGAATGCAACTTGCACCCGTGGTCAGGTCGCAACCTTCTTGTGGAGAAGCCAGGGTGAGCCTGCGCCTGCAAGCACGAACAATCCGTTCTCTGACGTTAAGACGAGCGACTATTATTGCAAGGCTGTCCTTTGGGCAGTTGAGAATAACGTCACGCAGGGTGTCGGCGGCGGTAAGTTTGCTCCGAACGATAGCTGCACAAGAGGTCAGATCGTGACCTTCCTCTACAGAGCAATTGCATAAATCATAAAAAATATCTGCTGCAAGGCGAAAGTCTTGCAGCAGATATTTTTCTGCATAACCGAACGATAGGGGATTGACGCAATATGCCATTCCCTTTATAATGGATATATCCTGTGAATACTAAATAAGCATCGATCGTGGAATTGCATCAAAAATCGGTATTCCAAACTGAGGTGATCGATATGCTGAAAAAGCTACTATCCGCACTTTTGGTCATTGCGATCTTCGCATCTTTTTTGCCGCAGGTCGCACTGCCGACGGTCCATGCGGCGGCTGTGCCCGAAGCGACCGTGAGCGAGATCGATGCGCTCTTCCGCGCTCGTTCTGAGGGACAGCATCCGAGAATTTTGGCAAATCAGGACGATTTTGCCCGTGTTCGCAAGCTGTTGCAGACTGACGATTATATGAGGGTCTGGTATGCGAGAATTTATGATTATTGCGTCTCGCAGCTGACAGAACCGGTGTGCGTCTATGAGATCCCCGATGGGGTTCGTATGCTCAGCGTTTCGAGAAAGGCAAGCTATCGCATCACGTGGATGGCGTTTGTCTATCAGATCAGCGGTGAACGCCGTTTTGCGCAGCGTGCTGTGGAAGAAATGCTTGCGGTTTGTGCATTCCCGGATTGGCATCCTGCTCATTTTTTGGATGTTGGACAGATGGCATACGGTGTCGGTATCGGCTATGACTGGCTGTATGATTTCATGACGGAGGCACAGCGGACAAAGGTGAGGGAAGGTCTTTACAATCACGCTGTTGCCATTGAACAGGATCAGACAAGCAGCACCTATTTGCGCACAAACAGCAACTGGAATCCTTGGTGCAATGCAGGTCTGTCCATTGCCGCCTGCGCAATTTATGAGAGCTATCCGACGGAGTGCAGCTTCATTTTATCAAAGGCTGTTACGAACGTGCAAAATGCTGTTGCAACACTGACGCCGTTAGGCTCTTATGAGGAAGGCCCCAGCTATTATCAGCTTGGCGCCGGCTTTATGGTGATTTTGTTTGAAACGCTACAAAGTGTTTTGGGGACAGATTTTGGCTTGTCCGATATGGAGGGAGTGCGTGAATCCGGTCGGTATCTTTTGGCGATCAACGGCAATTCGAACACGTTTAATTTTGGTGACGGAAATTCCTCTGTCATGGATGGCGCATTGCTTCACTGGTATGCCAAACGCTTTGCTATGCCTGAGCTGTCGGTTTATCAGCGTTCGCTTCAGACCACGAGCGTCATGTATGATGAATATCTGTCGATGCTTTGGTACGATCCGGAGCTGGTCGCCGGATATACCCTGGATGACCGTCAGCTTGACCATTTTTTGTACAGCGATGAGTATGAAAGCATTGCCTCCTTCCGTGGCTTTGCAGGCGACGCAGGGCAGATCTATGCGGCGATCAAATCCGGCAAGAACAATAACAGCCATACCGACTTGGACGTAGGCACCTTTGTTTTGGAGGCAATGGGTGAGCGGTGGCTGACGGAAATGGGTTCGGATAATTATAATCTGCCGGGCTATGCCAGCCGATTGGAAGATAGTCTGCGCTGGACCTACTACCGCAAGAGAGCAGAGGGACAAAATACACTGGTCATCAACCCGGATACGACCGGCGGACAGGCATTTAATGCCAAATGTCAGATCGTTGGATATGAAAGTGCGTACGACGGAGGCTACGCGATCGTTGACATGCTCGATGCTTATGACAACTACGGCGTGAGCGATATCAAGCGCAGTATGCTTTTGTTTGATGAACGAAGCAGAGTGCTGCTGCAAGATGAGGTTACCTGCTCGGTGGCATCTGAGTTCTATTGGTTTGCCCATACGCAGGCGGAGATTGCCGTTTCCTCAGACGGAAAGAGCGCAGAGCTGACGCTTAACGGCAAAACGCTTTTGGCGCAGATCGCATCTCCTGCCGACGCGGTATTTACCACGATGGATGCGCAGCCGCTCAGCACGTCTCCGCAGCCCGAGGGTGAAAATGCCAGAGATGGCTACCGAAAGCTGGTCATCCATTTAACAAACACAGCCTCCACGACGATTTGCGTCGTATTCACGCCGATCCTTCAGGACAGCGACCGAAATAAGGAGCTACCTTCGGCAACGATTTCGGAATTTGATACTTTGCTCAATACTTATGAGCCGTCGGCAAGCTTGAAGGCGAATGAACGCGGCGTTTATGAGATCTATGATGCAGAGCAGCTTATGCTGTTTGCCGAAATGGTGAACAATGGCACGACCTTCTACGGCAAGACTGTAAAGCTCATGAACGACATCGATCTTAAGGGACGTACCTTTGTTCCCATCGGTGGCAGTGGCACGAACCGCAGCTTCCGAGGCACGTTTGACGGTGGAAATCATGTGGTGAAAAATCTGTTCATCTACGAACCGAGCACCATTTATGCAGGCTTCTTCGGAAGAACCAGCGGCGCAACGGTCAAGAATTTCGGCATCGAAAGCGGCATCGTATTTTGCGGTGAAAAGTCTGCCGCATTTATGGGCTTGGCAAGCTCTGTCACACTGGACAATTGCTTCAATCGGGCGAAGGTCATCTCTTCGGGCGGCAATGTCAGTGGCTTGGTCGGTCAGTTGGGTGGAACGAGCAATATCTCCAATTGCTACAACAATGCTTCCATCGAATCTGCCGGAAATATCTCCGGCGGTATCGTCGGATATATTTCCAGCGCTGCCACACTTAGTGTAAGCAATTGCTATCATATCGGCGAATTGACGGGCAAGGACGGCTATACCGGCTTGATCGGCTTTTATAACACAACGGCGGAAACGCTGCTTGTCAACAGCATCACCGTCACGAATTGCTATGCCACCGACCCGATCAAGGGCACGGCGGTGACGGACGTTGCGGAATTGGAAAGCTACAGCGCAAACAAGCAGCTTACCCCTGAGCAATTGGTCGCAGCAGCGGTCAATTTGGGAAGCAGCTTTATTTATGACTGCAACTGGGAAAATGACGGATATCCTGTTTTTGCATGGCAGTGTGACACGGTGCTTCCGAGCGACCTTGTGCTTACAACTCCCGCACAGCTGCGTTTGCTTGCTTACAAGGTGAACAGCGGCGCTTCCAGTTTTAGCGGCAAAACCGTAACGCTTGCCAACAATATCGACTTAGATTCCAGACAGTGGGTGCCCATCGGCGGCAATACCGAAGACAACGAGAGCAAGGGAAAGATCTTCAAAGGAACCTTTGATGGACAAGGCTACACGATCAAGAACCTCAATGTCTCGGCAGATCGCTTTTTTGTCGGCTTCTTTGGCGCCGTGCAGGGAACGATACGAAATTTGGGAATCCAAAGCGGTCAGGTGATCGGCAAGAAAAAGGTTGCCGGCTTGGCAGGCTACTGCGCAGGAACGGTCGAAAATTGTTATAATAAAGCGGCAATCAGCGGCGCAAGCCACACCGGCGGCTTGATCGGCATGGCGGATGCTTTGGCGATGAACAATTGCTATAATAATGCTGCTGTAAGTGCAGAACTGATCGCAGGCGGCTTGATCGGATGGTTCTCTTCGAGCTCCTCCGGCTCAAGCGTTACAAACTGCTACCATGCAGGCGCAATCACAGGCACTTCCGTCGGTGCGCTTGTCGCAACAGTGAGCGCCGATGCAAGCGGCATCAGCTTCACAAACTGCTATGCGCTCGAAGGAACGGAGCTTGTTTTGGGCACCGAAGGCTATAGCTTGACAAGCTGCTCTACGCTTACCGCGGAGGAACTAAAGGCGAGCGCGGCAACCTTGGGCACGGGCTACGGCAATGACACCACGATTGCAAAAAACGGTGGCTATCCGATTTTAATCCGCTCGCTTTATGTCGGACAGGAGCCGACGGCTCTGACGAAAGACAGCGATGGCATCTACAATATTTACACTGCACACCAGCTGCGCAGCTTTGCGTATATGGTCAATGTCGGCAAAAATAATTTTTCGGGAAAAACTGTACGCCTTTGTGCGGACATCGACCTGATGAACGAGGAATGGATCCCCATCGGCGGCAACATCAATGCAGAGAGCGCCTGCAATACGGTTTTCTGCGGAACTTTTGACGGTAACGGGCATGTGATCCGCAATTTGATCGTCAGCACGGGCAATTTGTATGTTGGTTTCTTTGGCTTTGCAAAAAAAGCCGTGATTCAAAATCTGGGTATCGAAAACGGTATGATCCTTGGCACGGAGAAGGTTGGCGGCATTGCCGGCAGCATTCGAGACAATAGCATCGTTTCTAACTGCTACAACCGCATCACGCTCTCCGGCAAGACTTCCACAGGTGGTATTGTCGGCATGATAGGCGCTTCCGGCTGTATAATTCAAAATTGCTACAATGCAGGTGATATTTATGGCAGCGGCGCAATGGGCGGCATTGTCGGCTATCTTGCCAGCGATACGAAGGATACGCAGATCGTCAATTGCTATAACAGCGCCACGGGCAGCAGCGGTATCATCGGCACGTCAAATGCTGCCGTTACGACTGCCGAGATCAGCAATTGCCACACCATTGACTCTGTTGCATTGGTCGGGACGGCAAACTCTCTAATCATTACCAATTGCTTGCAGGAAACCGCAACGGCGCTGCGCACCTATGCAAGCGTGTTGGGCGATGCCTTTGCAGAGGATCGTTTTGTGCAAAACAGAATGTTCCCTGTGCTTGCCTGGGAAAATGCAGGTCGTTCAACGACTTTGCAGCAAAAAGACGGTGTTTATCAAATCACCTGCGCCGATGATCTGCGATTGCTGTCTTACATGGTCCGAAAGGGAACTACCTTCACAGGCAAGCAGGTCGAACTGCGCACGGATATCGATTTGGAAAATAAGGCGTGGCTTCCGATCGGTGGCTATGACGGAACGAATAGCTATGAGTTTAGAGGTAGCTTCGATGGCAGAGGCTACACGGTTCGGAATCTGTATGCCAACGAGAAGGATGGACAGGTAGGACTCTTTGGCAGGATCAACGCCGCAACGATCAAAAATCTCGGCATTGAAAGCGGCGTTGTCATCGGAAGCCTCCGCGCAGGTGCGATTGCCGGAATGGTCGGCAACAACAGCACCGTGAGCAGCTGCTACAGCAAAGCAACCGTTTACGCCCCCACCAATTCCGGCGGCTTGATCGGAATGCTCAACAGTAAGAATTGCGTGGTCGAAAACTGCTATAATATGGGAAGCGTTACAGCCAAGAGCAGAACGACCACAACAGGCGGCTTGATCGGATATTTTTCCAGCGGCGCAACAAATTGTTTGGTCAACAATTGCTATAATGTCGGCAATATTTACGGTCTTATCGGCTCGGTCAACTCAGCGATCAACGATAGCAGCATCCAAAACTGTTATAGCGTTGGAACGGTCGATCTTGTGCGTGTGAAGAGTGGGCTGATCAACAACGGTTCTATGCAGGTCGCATCGCATACCCTCAAGGGCTATGCCGCTGTTTTGGGAGATGCCTTTGACGATGATGCTGCAAATATCAATCAGGGCTATCCCGTGCTTGCATGGCAGAGCGGAAAGCTTTGCTTCCATGACTATGCAACAGCCTCCGACGGTGCTGAAACGCACACGACGACCTGTGCACGCTGCGCTGACTACACCACGCAGGCGCATAGCTGGGATGCAGGCGTTCAAACCTCAACGCCGACTTGTACGCAGACAGGAAGCATGTTCTATACCTGCACTGTCTGTGCTGAAAGCAAAACAGAGACGATCGCAACGACAGGACACAGCTATGATTCCGGAGAAATCACGATCATGCCGACACTGTACGCAGATGGCGTAAAAACCTTCACCTGCGAAAACGGTTGTGGCGAGTCGTATACGGAAGTTCTTGCGACGCTGCATAAAAATCTGTTCTTTGATTTTACCAATGATGCAGACGATATTTCCCGTTACAATAATTTGACCTACGGCTTTAGCAACTTTGACGATGCTGAGAGTTTGAAATGGAAGGTCTCTGCCACGAAGGTACAAGGCATTGAGATCGACAATGAAACCGGTGCGCTCTCACTGACGGCGATCGCAGAGCTCTCTGAGGAGCTGTGGCCTGAGGTTTATGTGGACACGAGAATACCGATGACATTCGTCCCTGAGATGGCAGAGTTCTATCAGATTCGTTTCAAGATGGAGAATTTTGTTCAGGGATCGCAAAATGGTGATCTCAAGAATCCTTATTTGAATCCGGGCTTCTTTACTGAGGGAAGCACGAGCCGCACTCGTCTGTTGACCAAAGATGCGATTGTGGGTACCGAGCATTTGTCCGATGGCGTGTATATCACCATAACGGCTGAACTCAGCGAAGCGTTCCGTACCTGCGACAAAGCAACGGGCTTCCGCTTCTACTTCGGCGGCATCGAGAGCGACCCGAACAGCAACCCGGGCAAGCTGACGATCGATTATATCTACATCGGCACGAAGGAGGATCTGCCCACGCCGCTTTATACCGTTACGTTTGTCGATGCGGATGGAAATACACTTGCAACGCAGGGCGTCAACGAGGGCGAAAATGCGACCTACAGCGCTGCAACCCCAACAAAGAGCAGTGATGAAACCAACCATTACACCTTCAGCGGTTGGGACAAGGCATTGACGAATATTACCGCAGATACAACCATCACCGCACAGTTCACAGCAGAAAAGCATACCTATACTTATGAAAACTCCGATGCAAGCGATCACATCGCTAGCTGTGCTTGCGGATATAGCAAAACAGCAACGCACGCTTGGGACAGCGGCAAAGTGACCACAGAGGCAACATGTACCGCAGACGGCGTAACGACCTATACTTGCGCCAATTGTGCAGCAACCAAGACAGAAACGATTGCAGCGATAGGTCATAATGAAGTCATTGATAGCGCAGTTGCCCCGACTTGCACCGAAACAGGCTTGACAGAAGGTGAGCACTGCTCCGTTTGTAGCGAAATTCTCGTTGCACAGACCGTTGTTCCTGCGACCGGTCACACTTATGATCAAGGTGTTGTCACAACGGCACCAACCTGCACCGCTGAGGGCGTAAAGACCTTTACCTGCG
>SVKY01000019.1 GCA_015068235.1 Oscillospiraceae bacterium | reverse complement strand
CGGTGAGTTTTGTTTTTCAAATTGTAGGGGCGGACGACTCTGTCCGCCCACACGAAGTGCCTGCACGGGCGCACAGAGTCGTGCGCCCCTACGGTGTCAAAACGCAGCCAACAACTCGATAAATCGGAATTTGATTAACGCTTTATCAATTTTTGGTATGACTCACAGAATACAAACAGGAGGTCATTTACATGGCTGCAAGAATCGAAAAGAATACCATCATCGGTGATGTTTTGGACATCGCACCGCAGACTGCTCCCCTGTTTCAGGCGATCGGTATGCACTGCCTGGGCTGCCCGAGCGCCCGTGGCGAGACCGTTGAGGAGGCTTGCATGGTGCACGGCGTGGATTGCGAAGGCTTTTTGGCACAGGTCAACCGCTTCATCGAAGCCACCGAGAACGCACAGCAGTAAAATAAAAAACGAGGCATTTCGCCTCGTTTTTTTCAAAGGAGAAGTGTATGAAACTGCCCATCTCGAAGCGGCTTTTGTGCTGCGCTGAAAAAGTACATAACGGCGCACGAGTTGCCGACATCGGCTGCGATCACGGCTATTTGTCCATCGAGCTGTTAAGGAGCGGAAAGGCGTCCTATGTCCATGCCTGCGATCTGCGAGCGCAGCCATTGGAAAAGGCAAAGACAAATGCACAGCGCTTTTCAGTTGCGGAAAATATCCGTTTTTCGCTTGCAGACGGCTTGCAGGCGATCAACCCGAACGAGGTCGATACGATCATCTGTGCCGGCATGGGCGGTGATCTGATCACGCAGATCATTGCGGCGTGTCCGTGGCTGAAGAATGAAAAATACCGCCTGATCCTACAGGCGCAATCGTCAGGGCAGGATTTAAGGCGAAATCTGTCGCTCATGGGCTTTGGCATCGAGGAGGAAACGCTGGTGGAAGACGGCGGTTTTCTCTATCAGGTCATGTGCGTGCGCTATGGAAAGCCCCAAATCCTTACCCCGGGGCAGCAATATATTTCGCCGCAGCTCCTAATGAGCGAAAGTGATTTAATTTTGAGCTATTTTGAGCGAATTGAAAATGCTTTAATTTTGACGGTCGAAGGCTTGCAAAAATCCGACCGTCCGCAGGAAAAATTGGAATATTACGAAACCGCACTTAACGAGGTGCGTGAAATGAGGAAGCGCTATGACAGTCAGAGAGATTTATGAATACATCAAAACGCTTGCGCCGGAGTATATGGCGATGGAGTGGGATCACGTGGGACTTTTGTGCGGTCGCATGGACCGTGAGGTGACGAAAATTCTGGTCGCACTTGACCCGTTTTACCACGTCTGCGAGGAGGCAAAAAGCTGTGGCTGTGAGCTTCTCGTCACGCATCATCCGTCGATTTGGGAGCTGGAAACTGTCAATGATCAGACGATCAGCGGAAAATCGCTGTTATATTTGATCGAAAACGGCATTTCTGCCCTCAATGCGCATACCAATTTGGATTGCGCGCCCAATGGCGTGAATGATCGACTTGCCGAAGTTTTGGGTCTGCGTGAGGTTACTGTCATTGATCCGAGCGGTACCGATGAACAGGGCAGAGCTTACGGGCTTTTGCGTGGCGGCGTAATTGAGCCGACTGAGGCAGAACGATTTGTGCAGCATGTTAAGAAACAGCTCGGTTGCACCGGTGTGCGCTATACAGCAGGTAGAACGATCACCCGTGTTGCCGTCGGCGGCGGAAACTGCGCCAATTCGCTTTACCGAATCGCCGCCTTGGGCTACGATTGCCTCGTCACTGCCGATTGCAAATATAACACCTTTGCCGATGCCAAAGACCTCGGTATTACCCTGATCGATGCGGGACATTTTCAGACTGAAAACCCGATCTGCGCCTATTTGGCAGAAAAACTGCAGGAGAAATTCTCTGATCTCGAAGTGATTTTGTCGAAAAATCACGCCGATTGCATTAAATTTGCATAAAACAGTTGTTTTTCTGCGCAGTATGTGCTAAAATATAGGGCGAAATTACCACGAAGGGAAGTTTTATCTATGTCTGGTCATTCCAAATGGCATAATATTCAGAAAACCAAGGGTGCGCAGGATGCTAAGCGTGCTGCCGCTTTCACCAAGATCGCTAAGGAAATGTACGTCGCAGTCAAAGAGGGCGGCGGTTCCACCGATCCCAACTATAACTCTCGTTTGGCGACCGTCATCACTAAGGCGAAGGCTGCCAACATGCCCAACGACAACATCAAGCGTGTCTTGGACAAGGCTGCAAATGCAGGCGGCGGCGATTCCTACGAAGCCATCACCTACGAAGGCTACGGTCCGAGCGGCATCGCCGTGATCGTTGAGACCATGACCGACAGCCGTAACCGTACTGCGGGCAATATTCGCCATCATTTCGACAAGTACGGCGGCAAGCTCGGCGCTTCGGGCTGTGTTTCCTGGAATTTCTCCAAGAAGGGCGTCTTGGTCATCGACAACGAGGACGAGGACTATGAGGAAGACACCGTCATGATGGACGCCATGGACTGCGGCGCAGATGATTTCGAGGCAGAAGAAAGCTGCTTCACCATCTATACCGAGCCCGATGATTTCAACGCTGTGGCAGATGCCATGGGCGCAAAGGGCTATACGTTCGTCTCGGCGCAGATCGAGATGGTCCCGGGCGAGTATAAGAAGCTTGAGACCGAGGACGACATCAAGATGATGGAGAAGATGATCGACGTCTTTGAAGACGACGATGATGTCCAGAACGTCTGGCACAACTGGGACAGAGACTAAAAGTTTATAGTTTTCTTGATTGTTTGAAAAATTTGTGAAAAGTTCGGAATTTTCAAAAGTGAGTTTTGAACTATGACAGACGATGTATGTCAAAATCACAAATGTCGCACATACAAAAACACTTCCTTCCTGATATGGGAAGGGAGTGTTTTTTTGAACGCAAAGCAAATGGTTTATTGAACATCCTCCACATACTCAATCAAGTCAGCCGGTTGGCATTTCAAAAGCTCACAGATTTTCGAAATGTTCTGCAAAGCAATATATCTGTTTTCTCTGAGTGCTTGCAGCACACCCTCAGACAAAAGTTTTTCCTTCCTTAGTCTGTTGGTGTTGTAGCCTGCTTCTTTTAAGGCTGCGATAATATCAATCTTGTATTGAATCGGCATTTTTATTTACTCCCTCCTGTTGGGGTGCGTAATTGCGCCCCTTCTCCATTATCTATATCATACCACAGCATTACACAGAAATCAATGTAAAAATCGCACGAATAATTACACTGTTTTTTGTGTATCTTGCGAATTGAAGTTACACAGAAAATGGTGTATTATATAGTCATACCAATCACCGATTAAAATGAGTGTTTTAATCGGCGATTAGTATCAGTCAGTGAGAACTGCAACAAAGACCAAAGGAGATAAAAATCATGTCAAAGAATGAAATCATCAGCGTATAAGAAAAGCCCCTTGCCTGAACGCCGACCAAAGCAACAAGGCAAAGAGCTTGACCGCTACCATAGGAGCGGACATGGATATTATACCTTGTCCGCTCCTGAAAGTCAAATACAGGAGGAACAAAAAATGGAGCTATTAAAAGAAATTTGGAACGGGATCAGCCCGAAGGAAAAAGCCTTTTATGAAGATGCAGCCTATGTCGAAGCAATGCACCGACTAACGGAGCAAGATGCGCTGCTTAGAGCAACGCTCAGCCAAGAGCAAGAAAAAATGCTCAACGCCATGCAGAATGAGGAAGCCGCACTATCGAATGCCAATCGGCAGAATATGTTTCTCTACGGTTTCCGCATGGGCGCAATGCTGATGTTAGAGATTATGGAGGAACCCTTATGATCTGTCTGCTCTACAACCGAATACAAAGAAAATCGGCAGACCTCACGCCACTAAGGATTCTATTCCTGCTGCATTTTACCGCCACTATCCGGCATACCAAAAAGGACAGCTCAACCTCAGCGAACTTGCCCGTGTGTGCAGCCTCAGCCGCACCACGGTCTATAAATATCTTTCTCTTTTGGAGCAATAAATCAGGGAGCAGAATTTTACCTCTGCTCCCTGTGGTTCTATTTACAGTCCTAAAAGCTGCTTTTTCTTTGCATCAAATTCTTCCTGCGAAATTACACCGCTGTCTAAAAGCTCCTTAAATTTTTTCAACTCATCTGCGGCAGAGGTGTTTGCAGCATGAAACGAAGCTGCATGGGGTGCGTTTGTATTGGAATCGGAAGCAAGCGATCGGTGCTGTACACATGTGTTGATTTTTTCCTGAATCATAATGGGTGCTGCCATCGTGACAAAGAACGAGCACAACAAGCAGGGCTTTGCAATTTCAGAGAAAATGCCCTTCTCAACGGCAAGCTTGTCGGTGCGACGAGCACTTTGATATGTCCAATAAATGCTGTAAAACGGAATGAAAATACACAGTAAGAGCTTACGAGTCGGGTTGCGATAGCTTTCTGACTCGACGCAGTTAAGGAACTTCGTTGTGCGGTAAATCCAAATGTAATTCCAGATACCAAACGTGAACAATAAAAGCAGAATGTGCTTCATCGGGCGGATGTATCCGTATGTTGCATATACAATGAATGTTTCCTCTTTCTCTTTTGCATCGGCGAGCAACTCCTTGTACGGAGAGACGAGCCATCTGCTGAAGATGTAGAAGAATACAGTCAATATAATGTTCACAATTAACGAAAGAAGGACTACTTCTTCGCTCTCACCGAAAAGGTTGGTATACCAACTATGATAATAACTAAGATGCTCTTCTATGAACGAACGATAAATAAGAAATACCAAAAATAGAGTTTGAATGACTGTCGGGATAAACCATACCTTTGCTGCAAAGCTTCCACGCTTTTCGCTCGGCTTAATCAAGACACAAGCCATCAGTGCGGCAAGGGAAATCAGCGAATGGAACGCATATATATTTAGCAGATCATATGCAATAAAGCCGGGTGCGACGCGAGGGTAGAAAAACGGGCTGCAGTACAAGGATACAACAAGAAGTGCAACTGCCGCAAGTGTGAGCCAACGCAGTTTTTCCTTCACCAATGGATAGGCCATCAGCATAAAGGATACTGCGCGGAGCAGTATACCAGTTTTATGGTATGAAAGGAATCTGCGAAACACATTCATGTCAAAGCCGTAATAGTAAAGGAAAACCAGGAGATCAGAAAAGCAGAATATTGCGAACAATACCAATATCAAAATGCGAGTTTTGAGTTTACTTTGAGTAACCATAGAAATTTCCTCTTTCTGTAATTGTGGTGGCAAAATTACTATAACACAGAAAATGACTTGTGTCAATAGCATATCGCTATTTTAACAAGGTTTATGAATTGTAAAAATCCCCATACAATAGTAGAAAAAAGGAGGATTTTACAATGAAACAGGAATACAAAGGCTTATACGAAAAGTTTGGTTTGAATGTGGTATACTACCGAAAGCGGAAGAAGCTAACCCAATTGCAGCTTGCGGAATTGGTGGATATAGATCGTAGCCATATCAGCGCAATCGAATTGGGCAATGTGGGCGTTTCTTTCGATGTCATTTTCAAGCTCTGCGAAGTTTTAGAAGTCACCCCCAAAGAATTATTTGATTTCAGAGACTAAAAGGACGGCAACCCGCCCTTTTTTCTTTTTATTCAGTGATATAATATTTTCCAAAGCTTGGGCTAGCCATGACGGAAAAAAATCCGACGGAAAAGTCTTTTATGATGGAAAAGATGATCGGCATCTTTGAAGATGACGACGATGTCCAGAACGTCTGGCACAACTGGGACAGAGATTGATACAATCAACACAGGCGCAGAGGAATTTCCTCTGCGCCTGTTTCAAATTTCGATTTATCTTTCAGTTCGCACAGGCTAAGGCTTCTCCTTGAGGAGAAGCTGTCAGCGCAGCTGACTGATGAGGTGCGCAGAAAAAAGTTGCGATTTCATGATAGTTCTCGGTAAATGCGCAACTTTTCCACCTCATCCGCCCCTTCGGGGCACCTTCTCCTCAAGGAGAAGGCTTTGACCTGCGCAAATACGAAACTTACTGATAAATCGGAATTTTGTGGTGTATTTGTCGTTTTTGATAGCAGCTGATGCGGTATTACAGTTCTCTGACTTCGACGGCATGATTGTGTCCGCTCACATCTCCTTCGTCAACGCCGTAAGCTCGGAGGGTATAGAATTTTCCATTTTCTGACGGCTCCGACCATGCAAATACGTCGCCGCCGACTTGCGCACAACGAGTCCAAGCCTCTTCCTGCGTTTGCCTGTGGTAAATATAATAGCCGATTGCCTGCGGCACCTTCTGCCACGAAATACGGTTGATCCCGCCGACACGGACGGCGCTTGTGATCACGGGAGTTGCGACGCCTGTGTGAATCGTCTTTACAGGTGAAAATGCGCCGACAAAGTGCTTTCCGTTACATTCCACCACGGAGCACGCCATATAGCTGTAGTGTGTGAGCGGTGCTGCCTGCGTGTCAAAAATATAGCCTGCCGGTGCCTGCTTGAGCGGCTGCCAATGCGTGTCATCTGTCCTTCGCAGCAGCTGCACCGTGGTTCCGGGCGCAGAGGCGCAAAGCAGCTTGACCATGCCTCTTTCGTTTGTGATCGTGCGAATTTCCACACGGCGCAGACGCGGCTTTTCAAAGCAGCAACATCCGATGATGCCGCTGTCGGTGCTATAATCGGGATAGCTCGAGTCAAATTCGGCTTCGCCTGCCGGACGGCTTGCAGCTTCGTTCAAAAGCTCCATCAAGGCTTTATCTTCCTTCTGCGAGCAGTAAAGCTCCTCAAGCTCCTTGCGGTAGCGGCAAAGCTCCTCTTCCTCAAGACGGATCACACTGCGATCGAGATCGCTGAGCTCAAGCGCTTGCTCGATCTTTGCGATGCTGTTGTGCTTTTTCAAGCGCAGTAAGCGCTGCAATCGGATTTCGTCGGGATAAGAAGAAAAATGCTTCTGCTTCGGCATCTGCTCGATAATTTTACGCACGAGGCTGTGGGAATAGAGATAACATTCATTCTCCTTGTGCGCAGGTGTGTTGGAAATATAGGCACTATCCTCGGGCAGAAAATGTCTGAAAATGTCAATGCAATAGCAATTGAGCTTTTTCATGGCAACTTCCGCTGCTTTTTCCATAAACGGCGTGCTGTCATCGCCCTCTTTTACCCGATAGAGGACGCCGTCATCGCCGATCCAGTGGTCCTTGCGCTGACCGTTGATCAAAATGATATGATCGCCGTACTTTTTTCGCACGGCATCAAACCATGCTTCCATTTTTTCAAAAATTTCGTCCCACGTGCCCAAAACATTCGGATCCCTGTAGGCAAAAACCTTTTCGGCGCCGAGCTGCTTGCTGATCTTCATATTGTAATCGGTGTAGAAACAGTTGCGATAGCGAAACTGCACCACGGTGATGAAGGCAAACAGGTCGATGACCAACCATTGCGCAGGCGAATTTTTGATCTGACTTTCGAGTACGCCGTCGAACTGATCCTTGACAAGACGATCTGCCCAATGCGGCTTTTCGGGGAACATATCCTCGGGGTAGGAAATGCGTTCATTGATGCCCAACAGCGGTGGAATCTGGAACCAATAGCGGTTAACGGTGAAATTATTTTCGCAAACGTTAAAAATCGTGCGGCTGATGCACGAGCCGAAAATATCCACCAAGATCGGGCGTATGACCGTTTGCCCGGTGAGAAATGCTTCAATGGCAAGCCCCTGCATTTTGGCAAAATAGTAGCCTGCATTGGCAGGGTTGATCTGACCGCTGAAAAGCTTTTCGCTTTGGCACATGCGCTCTCTTAAAACGGTCAAAAGGCAAGTCGGCACGATTTGTTTGCGCAGCAAAAGGGCATAATCTGCTGCAGGATCGTCATAGACTCCCTGCACGATGCGCACAAAGGTATACATGGTGCTGCTGATCTTTTGCGGCACGTCGCAGTTTTTAAGCTCCGATAGTGCCCGATCGGCATCGGACCAATCGATCTCATCGAGCTTTGCCAAATGCTCGATATTTTCCTCGACAAATTCCTTCGGCGAAGCCAATATCAGCGCATCGAGCAAATACTCCTGCTGCAAAAATTGCGAAAAAGCTCTCTGATAAAGCGTGAATTTTCCGTCAGCATAGCGTTGCAGGCTGTAGCGAAAATTCGGACGGAAGCGTACCTGATCGGCAAGACTTCGGTCGATGCACTGCGCCATGTCCAAATAGCAGTAATCCTCAAAAATCAGCTCCGTTAAAGGTCTGCCCTGTTCCTTTTTGTGGAAATAGAAGCGCTCGATGTCGATCACTCGGCACTGCGTCTTGCGGATAAAAAAGTCCTCCAGCGCCTGAAGCCAATTCTGTTTGGGCGCATAGGTTTGAAAATGGTCACGCATTCTCGGCGACTTATCAATCCAATAAAACTCGGGGATATAGGTTCGCACCAAAAGAATATGCCGACGGTCAAAATATGGCTGAATCACATGAATAAACGGCTCAAACAGCTCATGCAGCCGTCCTTGATCTAAGTGCATCGGCTCAAGCAAGGCGATCGGATCGGTCGTCAGCGAGCGTACATTTTGATCCGTAGCCGTCAGATACAGACCGCAAGCGTAAAGAAGCGGCTGCATCGCTGTCTGTAGATCCAAAACAAAATAATCCGCCTGTGCAGCTTGAAGCTCCTTGTCAAGTGCATCCTGCCAAAAACTGTTACCCTCCACGCTGCTCAGCGGTGATATTCCAAATAAACATCCGGCGATATCATGCTGCAGCGCCTGTGAAAGACGCTGCATATGATGACCGCCGAATAGATAAAAACGAGATTTCTTGCTTTCCAAGATCACACGTCATCCTTTCTTTCCCTCTGCGAGCTTGCCATTGCCCGGAACGCCGGGGTCGCTCCAGAGGTCGCCGTTGATATTTGTTGTTCTTGCGCGGATCGTATAGAGGAAGGTCATCTCTTTTGACGGAGGTACATCCTCGTAGGTCAAGCCCTCATAGCCATCAGCAAGCCAGCCCCACTGCGCACCGGGGATATTCTCCTTGCGGTAAATGCGGTAGTCCTCAGCATGCTTTACCTCATTCCACCGCAAAACGATCTTGTCGCAAGACGACTGCACTTTCAAAACAGGAGGGTCTAAGTGCGTAATATTGAGCGGATCCTTGGCAAGATAATCATTGTACTCCCGCAGGACCTGCTCTGTTTCGCCATAGGCACGGATCCTGCCAAATTCCAGCCAAATCGTCTTGGAGCAAAGCTTCTCGATTTCTGCCATATTGTGCGAAACGATCAAGACGGTGCGCTGCTTGTCACCGATGAGCTCCTCCATGGCAGCACGGCTCTTCTTGCGGAAGCGCTGATCGCCGACGGATAAAACCTCGTCAACGAGCATAATATCCGTCCGCAGCGTGACCGCAATGGAGAACGCCAGCTTGGAATACATACCGCTGGAATAGGTTTTCACGGGTCTTGCAATTGCATCACCAAGCTCGGAAAAAGCGACGATATCGTCATACTTTTCCAAAATCTCCTTACGGGAAAAGCCCATAGAAAGACCGCAAAGGATGATATTATCCTTACCCGACAGGTCGGAGACGAAGCCGGTTCCCAACGACAGCAGAGACACACTGTGCCCATGCAGATCGACCTTGCCCGATGTCGGCGCCATCAGACCTGCGAGGGTGCGGAGTGTGGTGGACTTGCCGCTGCCGTTCGAGCCGACGATGCCGATGATCTCCCCCTTGGGGACCTCGAAGGAAATGCCGTGCAGCGCAGTCAGAGAGCTTGCGCGTTTTTTGCCCTGAAGGAGCTGGAAAAAGCTGCGCCGCTGCGCCGCCTCATAGCGAATATATAGATTATTTACCGTAATTGCAGTTTCCATAACCATACCAAAATCTTATTAAAAATATCGTTCAAATTCCGATTTACCGGTGAGATTATCGTTTTACATTGTAGGGGAGGGTCATGACCCTCCCGTGTGCAGGAACGGTCGTAATTGTTGATAATTATCGTAAAACATTACGTTTTCACATTGGTTCGCGGCGAAACCGTACCGTTTTCTGTGCGGGAGGGTAGCGAAGCGGAGGGAGCGGTAGTGAATGACAGCCCGGTGGGCTGTCAGAGCCGCGACCTGACCGAGCCGCAGCGAGACCATGACCCTCCCCTACAGTGGTTGATACGTTCTGTTCGATCAATCGGAATTTACAATGGTTTTATGATCAAACGACCTTGATGTACTGGCTCTCACGCTTGTAGAGCATAGCAACGCCCCACAGGCTGAGCACCACTGCCACGGCGAAGAAGATCCCGACCTGTGTCCATTGACACGGCACACCGTAAAGCAGGGAATTTCTTGCTTCAAAAATGATCAGTGCCATCGGATTAAAATTGAAGATCGTCTGCGCCAAAGCCGGCTCGAGCATTTCATTGATCGGGAAAAAGACACCCGAGAGATAGAACACAAGCTGCAAAATAATCGTGATCAGCTTGCTCATATCCTCGACATAGACACCGACATGCATCATCCAGCAGCAGATGCCGAAGGTAAAAAGGAACATCAGCGCCGTCAGCGGAAGGATCGTGAGCATATGCCACGTCATCGGTACCTCATAATAGAACATCAGCACGATGATCGGCACATAGGCGCACAGCAGCTTGAAGGCGTTGACCATCATCGATGCGCCGAGGAGAATAAATTTTGGGATATAGACCTTTGAGATCACCGCTCTGTGACGGCGAACGAGTGTGATGGAGCCGATGACGCAGTTGTTAAAAAAGCGCCAATACGACAAGCCGATCACGATAAACGCAACGACATAGGTCGTTGTGCGGTTGAAGACGACCGTGAACACGAACATATAAACGAGCATGCTCAGTGTCGGCTCCAGCACCCACCAAAGACCGCCGAGCCAGGAGTTTGCAAGCTCAGCCCGGAGCTGCGACTTGGCGGAATAGATCATATAGTCCCAAAACTTTGCGATATCATGGAAAAAACGTTTTATCATCATGTTTTGGCTCCTTCGGAAAGAACGTCCAAAAGCTTCGCATTCCCCTGCGCAGCAAGAAGTCTCTGCGCAGAAGCGAAGCTCGGACAGCGTTCATCATACAGCCTTGCAAGGTCTGCGGCGTGATCACTGACCGTCTTTGCAGGCAGCTTGAAAAGAAGCTCATCAAGCCAGCCGTTCGGGAACAGCCTTTTGATCACGGGGCTTCCGGGATTTTTGGCATTGAGCTTTGCGATGCGCCTAATTTTTGTCAGGGAATCGTAGGTTGTAAAATGTCTCTGATTCGGCTGCTCGGAAATGATGTGGCGCATGATCTTACACACCTCGGTATAAAATTCATTTTCATAATGCACCGTGTTCAGATACAGCAGATTCATTTCATCCGACAAAAACTGATCGACAATATCGATATAATAACAGCCGCATTTTTTCGCAAAATGGTTGGTATAGCGGTCATTGTAGGGATTGCGCTCGGTGCTGTCGTTATATTCCTTCTGCCCGAAGCGCTTGAGCTTCCCCTCAAAATCAAGATAATGCTCCATGCGCTTGTGCTTGATGAGAATGATCTTATCGCCGTAACGCTTGCGGAGGTATGCCGCAAAACGATCCAGCTCGGCAAAGATCTGCTCGTCGGTAAATTCCTTGTGGAGCGTGACCTTTGAGGCGCCGAATTTTTTCGAGCAAAAATTCTGATTGTCGCAATAAATCTTCTCGTGGAGCTTGAAAATGGAAAGCGCCGTCAGCGTATACAGATCGATCACGACCCAATCGCTTTCGGTTTTGTCTAATTGGGCACGCAGTGTGCTGTCGAGCTGATACTGCACCACCTTGTTGTCTGCCGTGATGGGCGGCATGAAGTGAAGCTTGTTATAATGCACAGGCGGCGCATCGAGAAACAGCGGCAACGCCTGGAACAGATTTCCCCGGAAGACCATCTTGCACAAATGCGCAACATTGTCATACTGGAAGGCAAGTCTTGACACGCAGCTTCCCCAAATATCCACCGCCGTGGGAAGAAGCTCCACCGTTTCGTCTGTCCCGAGCGCTTGGATCGTCTTGAGTGCCTGGGCGCAGATGGTCTTGTCCGTGGTCATCTGCAGCTGCATGAGGCTAAAATAATAGCCATAATTGACCTCGGTGATCTGCTCGGGGAAGGGGCGCTTCCAATGCTCTGCGGCATACTTGCGAACCGCCTGCCAAAGCGCCCGAACGGTAATACGCTGTTCAAAAAGCAGGTCATATCGAATCTCGGGGTTTACATAATCCTTATTCAGCACGGCATCCATCGCAAGCAGAAGCGCCTTGAGCATATCCGCATTTTTCATGGACATGTCCAGAGCCGAAGCCAAATCCTTATAGCCTGATTTCAGCAGCTTGTCGGCTGCACGCAGCAGCTCATAATTCTCCTTGACGAACCACGGCTCACTGCTGTAGACCAAATTTTCCACAGCGTTATCCGTGCGCAAAAATGCGCCGAAGGCACGCTTGTAAATATTGTCGTAATAGCGGCAATAGCGGTCAAGCGAGTAGCGGAAGATCGGGCGGCGGCGCACATGCTGCTGTCTGACGAAACGGCGCACATTGTCGGCAAGGTCCAAATACGCCTCGCCTTCATACTGCGTACCCGTTGACTTCTTTTCCATGAAATAGAACTTCAGTGTTTCGATATACATGCAGCCCGTGCGCTTGAGAAACCAGTTCTCGCATTCCTCGATAAACTGATTGAATTTCTCGTTTTCCTGCGCTCTGACACGGTTTTTTACCGCAATGAATTCGGTTTTTACGGTTTTGATCAGGGCAATGTTTTTGCCGGGAAAATACTTCAAAAGAAGATCGGCATAGCACTCGATCAGCTTTTTCTTCTGCTCCCTGCTCAAATCGTTGATGCTGACAGGCTTGCCGATCTGCGGAGCATCAGGCATCTTGGTATAATAATTCTCGCCATCGGTAAACAGCGGCTGGCAGACATAGTGCAGATCCAGCACCAAATATTCTGCCCGATGTGTCTGAAGATACTTCTCCAGGCAATTGCCGCGATCCACGCCGATGGCATCGAGCGCATACTCCTGCCCGGTTGCCGTATTGCAGGCTAAGCTGAACGGCGAATTTCCCGCCAGGATCGACGTAACCTCAATGGCAGAGAGCAAACCTCGTGCATACATGGTATTGCAGATCAAATTTCCACCGATCAAGAGCGTTGCTCCGATGTTGCTTTGTTCGGTCATTGTGATTCACCTTTATTTTTCGTTTGCATTTTCCTTATCTGCCTTCACATCCACGCTCCAGCGAAGCAGCTTGTGCGCCACACGGTTATGCTTCGGCGGAAGCTGCAAATAATCGCCGTACTGCATTGTCAGGAAGACCTCGGGTCGTCTGGGCACCTTGACACGGTGCCCCTCAAACAGCACATCCTGGTAAGGGAGCAGGTCCTCTAACTTGATATAGGTGTAAGACGGAACGAAACTTGCCACTGTGGTCAAGCCAAGCTCCTCAGCCCTGCTGTTGAGGCTGGTCGCCTTGTCCAAATATGCCTGCTGCGTCTTCTTCAGCGACTGGCAGCGGAAGTAAAAACGCTTCGCCTTACCGTAGAGCTTGTAATAGCGCTCCTTGCTGTTTCTGGGCTTGATCGGGTCGATCGGCTCAGGCATCTGGTTGTTGACCACACGGTTGTGCGCTGCGGAAAGCGCAAGCACCTCTTTTTTGAATTTCTCCTGCTCCTTCGGGCTGTTGGGGATAAAATCGAAGGGGAAAATATCCAGACAGATACCCTTATGGAAGGCACGGCGTTCATTATATTTCGTAATATACTCGGTGTTGTTGAGGCGCAGCTTGGAGAAAAGATACGGAATTTCGGGATCGGTCTGACGAGTTTGCAGGAAGAAGCGATCGTCCAAATAAGCGCCTGCCTCTGCCATAAAGCGGTCATAATCCGCACGCAGCATTGCCACGTCGATATCGTCGTCCCAGGGGATGAAGCCGCCGTTTCGGGCATAGCCGAGCATCGAGCCGCCGCAGATAAAGTAGCCGATGTCCAGCTTACGGCAAATTTCGTCAATTTTGTCGATCAAAATCAGATCTGCCTGCTGGATCGAGGTGACCTGCACATGCAGAGCCTCATCGATCACGGGCGTCCAGACGGAATAATCGTTCGGACGGTTCATCTGCACATCACGCACAAAGCCCTTTGCAAGCGGGAAGAGCTGGTCTTCGTGAATGAACTTCGACCGTTCGAAGGCAACTCTGCCGTAAAGATGCGTCTGCGCATCGTCATTGTAGCTCTGCGCCAGGCGGTCGATCTGCGCATAAAGCGCCTGCGGTGCGTCCGGACCGTATTTTTGATAGGCTTTTTCGAGCTTTTTTGCGTTATAAGAGGTGCTGCCCGTCAGCTCACGGTCCAGCATTGCCTTATACAGCTCATTGAGCTTGCGGAGTTTACGCAAAAAGGCGTACTGCGTATCATATGCCTCGGGGATCTTATCAAACGGAATCAATCTCAGCTCGCCGTCCGGCCAGGAAAGCTCCCTGGCACAAATTCGCTTTGTTAAAATTTGCAGCCGACCCTCCGAATCAAAGCTCTCGGAAAGACGCAATTCGTACTGCTCTGCTTTTTCTCTGAGGATCCCGAGCAGCTTTTCATAATCCGCCCGCAGGAGGGCAACATCCCAATTTGTGTTGGGCTTATCGGGCACATAATCGCCGTAGGTCACCATGCCAATGAGCAGGTTTGCAATGGAAAAGCACTCGATCTGATGCTCCTGACAGAGCTTCAGCAAACGCTTTAAGAGCGAAGCCTTGAGCTCGTTGGCGGCGTTGTTAAAATCGATGTTTGTGTTTTCTGCCCAAAGATACGGATTGCACGGGCAGTTGATCTCAAAATCTCCGAGCTTGCTTCTCACAAGCGGGAATACATGATGGCACGGAAGCACCTTGCCCTGCGCACCCTGCACACGGGCAATATATCTTCTTCCCGAAGTCTGACGGTCGTTATATTCGACGCAGCGGGTGGTCAGCTGCTTAAAAAGCTCCGGCGCGAGCTTCTTCTTGCGGTTTTTGTCGCCGGAATATGCCGAATTATATTCCTCGTTGAGCTTTTTGGTGTCTGCCAGGAAGCGCTTGCGCAAATGCTCCTCCTGCGGAAGGTAGTCATAGGGCATAGCGGTAATGGTCGCATCCGGGCGAGTACCCTCTTCGGCAAACTCGCTCAAAGTGATATATACCGCACCTGTATTCTTGCCGCTGCGCTCGGTGGCGTAAACGGTGAAGCGCGGATCATTTTTCGTCAAAGCGGCAAAATCATCGAAATAATAGCGCAGCACACCGATCTCCATTGCGGCACGGCCGTAATCGGGACGAATATCGCCGTACATACGGCTGCTTGCCTCAAGCTTAGAGATCGCAAAATACGGAATCTCCTGCTGCTGGCAGAAGGCATCCAACTGCTTGAGCACCTCACGCTTCTGCAAAGCAATATACTGATCTTCGGCAACGAGCCATGCGCCGCAATCGCACGGAACGCAAACCTTGATATCCTCAAGGGTACGGTTTTTGATGGGATAGAGCACAGCCCGGTGCATCGGCGCACCCTCACCGCTCATAACCCGAGCGATCATCAGCGCCGAAGGGTCGTTTTCATACTTTGTAGCCAAACGCTCCAAAGCCTTGCTGTCGCCCTTTTTGCGAAGCTCATCAAGCTCCTTCAAAAAGGCATTTTGCTCCTTCAGACCCACAGGCAGAGCGTCATAGACATCAATAAAAATACAATGCTTCGACTCCGAATGTGAGAATGTCACAACGCCCCTGTGATCTTTGCCGAAAGCACAGCCGCTCGGTGCGGCAAGCTTCAAAAAACGCCGATATTCGCTGCGGATCATGGCGACGGTCCAATTTTCCTCCACCATTTTCTCGCCAAGCTGTGCAGCTCGTGCAAGTCCGTCGACCGCAAAATAGGCGATCTCCTGCTCCGTGAAAAAATCGTGCAGGCGGCTCAGAATTTTCGTTTTTTCAGCAGTCAGCTTTCGGAACGGGGTCAAGTGAAATTCCTGTTTCGTCATAGCATCTACCTCATTCGTGGTGATTTTTTTCTTCTCCGAGCGAGAAGCTTACTGCGCTGTGATGGGCGCAGCGCAGGCTCGGTCTTGGCAGGGTCATATAATCATCTCCGTAGGAAAACCGGAGATAAGCGTCAAAATTTTTCGGCACGGGGAAGCGGTGACCCTCAAAAAGTGCCGTGGTTGTCTCTTGCAAAATGTCGGCATCGAAGCCGCCATGCTGCAAATGCTCACCCATGGAATCGTAAAGCACGCCCGTATTTCGCTTGTTGTAGAAAGTCATCACTCTGCGCTCGATTTTTTCCAAGCGGCGCATGGAGCTGTGACGCACAAAAAACGTAGCAATTCGACAAAAAAGCTTTTTCCGCCCATAAAAATGCATGGCGGAATCATCCCATTTGTGAAACACCATCGAACGGGCAAGGGTGGTCATAAAAATATGCGCTTTGAGCAGCTTTTTGTTCTTTGGCGCAGCGTCGTGGGCAAAAATATCCAAAAAAACGCCCTGCTGCATCTCAAAGCGCTGTGAAAATTCGGTGACAAACAGCGTACCCTTGGCACGAAGTTTGTGAAACGGGCTGTGGTAATTGGGATCGGTGGTGGAATTTTGGAAGAAAAAGCCCTCTTTTGCAGCCTTGGGTGCAATGCTCGCAAAGCGGTCAAAATTCTCACGGCTCATCATCACGTCTACATCGTCATCCCACGGGATAAAGCCCTGATGGCGCACCGCACCGAGAAGTGTGCCGCCACCCAAAAAATAGGAAATGCCGTTTTCACGGCAGATGCGATCCAATTCCAGCAAAAGCTTCAGCTGCAATTGCTGCAATGCACGCAGGTTTCCGCCGTAAGCGGAATCATCGTAAAAACGGCGTTCGGGAAATTGCTGCAAAATTCTCAGGCAGCGCAAGCCCTCTTGTCTGCTGACCAAGGCGTTTTCACCTGGTGCCGAGACGTTTGTTTCCCCGACAGAAAATTCGCTCAGTGCCGAAACGATCGACGCAAGCGCATCGGCAACATGCATTGCGGCAGGATCCTCAGCATTGCGGTCATATTCCTCCGGCAGACCTGCGCCATAAAGCGCAGGCAGAGAAAGAAGCATTCGTCCGTTGGGCGAAATCTCCTGCTTTTGACCGGACCATACGCATAGCACCTTCGCCGCCCGATCTTCAGCCGTGGGCATATTGAGAAATACCCTGTGCGAATAATTCGTTTCACAAATTGTTGCCCCGTGTGCCGTAAGCACCCGGTTCAGCGCTTTTTTCAGCACCTCGCAGGTACCGTCCACACGAACCTTCATGCCCTCAAGCCTTCGGCTCGATGCACACAAGAACACCCATTCGTCCTGAAAATCCGCTAAATTCTGTTCGACAACAGCACTTTTCATGCCGAAACCTCGTCGTTTTTCAAAATGCCCAGCTCCTTGAGCAGCTTATCCGTGCTCTTGCCGTCACAGAATGTCATCTGCTCGTCCCAAAGCTTGTCCTGCTGCGCACGGTAAGCCTCATTTGCCCATGTGTCCATGGTCAAAATTCCCTTGCGAAGCTGCACTTCGTTCTCGGCAAAATAGCCGGGCGTGTCGGTATATTTGGGGTAAATGCCCCGCTTTTCTTCATACTCCTGCAGATCCGGCGCAAACAGGATCACAGGTTTTCGGAAGTAAAGATAGTCAAAATAAATCGAAGAATAATCCGTGATCAGGCAATCTGCGATCGTCAAAAGCTGCTCGGCGGTGATCCGCACAGGCGTATCGATGCCGGTTCTGCCTGCGAAACGGTGCGTTTTGAGAATGATGGCGTAATCCTCGCCCAGCTCCTTTTGCAGCTTGAGAAGGACCTCCTCACCGACCAAATGCGAATCGTGGACATTCCCACGGAAGGTCGGCGCCCAAAGTACCAATTTTTTTCCCCGATATTCGGGATAATTCTCGTAAAAATATTTTTTCAGGCTTGCGCAGCGATCCTTGCGATACAGAAGGTCCATACGGTTGACGCCTGCGGTGGAAAAATTCTCTCTCGGGATCAAAAGTGCCTTCGACAGCACGTCCGAGACCACATCGGCAGAGGTGGTGAACACATCGGTATTGCGGTACTGCGTTTTCTTCATGCTCATGGCATCCTCAGGCGAATCCACGCCGACCTTTTTCATCAGACCGCACGAATGCCAAAGCTGCACGACGGTCGTTCCCTTACGCTTTTTGCAGCAGGTGGTGGGGATGAAGCAGTCGCACAAAAATACATATTCCGCCCTGGCATACAGCGGCATGAAGCGCAGCATGATCCAAAAGCCTTTGATCATATTGCAAAATGAATAGTCGTGAAAATACTCGACCACCGTAATATCGTCAATCTCCGTAAGACGCTCCCGCAGAGCCTGCATGGAATACGGCAGGCGATCGATATGACCGTCTGCCAACACCACGAGTCCTTTGCGGACGGGGCGCAGGCAGCAAATATAGTAGCAGGGTGCCAGCAGGATATAAATTGCATTTTTCAGCAACCGTCGCAGCCATAGCAACATGCGTTTTATCTGTTTTAGCATGGACTGTGCCTCTTTCTCGCCGTGGCATCGCCACTCGTACTGTTTCAAAAATTTCCGATTTGTCGGTCTGTTGAAATGCACTATCAATGATGTCATTGTGAGACCCCAGCGGAGTCGTGGCAATCTCAATGTTTCGATTTTATCCGTATTTTGATAAAAAGAGCAAACTTTTAGTCCGAGATTACACTCGCAAGGGGCACACCGCATCCGTAAGGCAGCAAACTGCCAACGGCTGCGCAGCCACGTCGCTTCGCTCCTCGCAATGACAAATACGTACTGCCGATCTCAACGATAAAACGGAATTTCAAATTATTTTTCTCAAGCCTCGCTGTCGATCAAGATCTTGCCCTTGACGGCACCGGGGGTATTGAACATGGCGAAAGCCTCGTCAATGCGGCTAAGCGGAAGGATCTTCCAAATCATGGACGAATCCAGCTTCAGCGCACCCGTGGAGAAGAAATGTGCCGTCTCCGTCCACTCCGAGCCGGGGAAGGGCGCAGAATAGCTCATCCAGGAGCCGGTGACATACATCTCCTTGCGGTTTAAGTTCTCCCACTCGGAAACGCTGAAGGTTACGTCATTTTTCGGTGTGCCGATGATGCACACATGCGCATGGCTGGCAGCGATGCGGTAAGCCATCTTGATCGTCACCGAGGAGCCTGCGCTTTCAAAAACGAAGTCAAAGCCTCTGCCGCCGCTGAGCGCCATCGCCTGCTGATACCAATCCTCCCCGGTCGTCAAAACGCAGCCGTCTGCGCCGAGATTTTTGGCATACTCCAGCTTTTCGCTGCTGCAATCGAGCATAACAATCTTGCTTGCGCCGAAAATCTTGCACCACTGCATCGTCAGAGCGCCGATGGTGCCTGCGCCGATGATGGCAACGACCTTGCCCGGCTCATATTTTGCACAGCGCAGACCATGCAGCGCCACGGTCGCAGGCTCAAACAAAGCGCCCTGCTCAAAGGTGACAGCATCGTCCAACACGACCGTATTTTGTGCCGGCATTGCCACATACTCTGCAAAGCTGCCGAAGCGGCGTGAGCCGATGAAGCTATAGTGCTTGCACAGGGAATAATCGCCCTTTTGGCAATCGGCGCACTTCATGCACGGAACCAGCGGAACACCCGCCACACGGTCAGAGACCTTGCGATCGGTCACGTTTTCGCCGACGGCAACGATCGTGCCGGAAAATTCATGTCCGAGCACGTTCGGGAAAAAATGGCAGGCATTGCCGTTCACACGGGGAATGTCAGAGCCGCAGATGCCGGTATATTTTACCTTCACAAGCACCTCGTCAGCTGCGATCTTCGGCGTTTCGATCTGCTCATAGCGGATATCAAAAGGTTCATGGACCACGCCAGCGTACATAAAAATTATCTCCTTAAAAGTAGTTGTTATTCCGGTTTTTCCTCCGCACAGCACGCTCTTGCCTTCGGGAAAAAGTCGTGCAGCAGGATCCTCAAAAGCGCCAGATCATTGGGATAGGTGATCTTGAGGTTGAGGACACGAGAAGGAACGACCTTCATCGGAATATTATGTGCAAGCGCAATGGCACCGGCTGAGGTCATCGCCTCAAGCTCGCTTTCCTCTGCGTTTGCATAAATATCAAAAATTCTACGATAGCAGAACGCCTCAGGCGATGCACCCGAGAAGATCAGCTGTCTCGGAACCACGGTCTCGATCAAACCGTTCTCACATGTGCGATAGCAGGTATCGTACTGCGCCTGACCCAAGGTTGCGCCGCCGTAATCCTTTACTGCCGAAATGATCTCGGCAATGCCCTCACTGTCGCAGTAAGGATGGGTCGCATCGTGGATCAATATCACATCATCGTCCTGCGCCCAAGAGGCAATGGCGTCCAGTCCGTTTCGAACGGAGCTTGAACGATTCACGCCGCCTGCAACGATAGAGGCGACCTTATCCGCCTGCAGCCAATTTGTCCAAGTACGCACATGCTCGAGCCAACTGCTATGGGAGACCACAACGATCTTATCAATATGCTCGCAATGCTGATGCGCCTCTAAAATATAGGAAAAGATAGGTCTGTTTTCAATCTCAACGTACTGTTTCGGCACGTTGGCACCCAAGCGAGTGCCGCTGCCGCCCATCATAAGCAACAATATATTCACGCGCGATTCTCCTTATCCAAGCTGGCGGACCACGTAATTGTTCTTGGTTGCGTAGTTATACTCCTCAATCACGGTATCGATGATATGCTGCTTGACCAGGGTGCGAGCCTTGCACTCGAGCAAGCCTTCGCGGACCTTGACATACTGAGAAGGCAGGAATTGGTGCAGCAAACCCTTTGGAATGGTGACGGAGTCAATATTCTCAAACAGCTTTTCCATCGAGGCAACCACACGCTCATCTGTCATATAATAACGACTGCGGTCAGACAGAGAATAGCGCCGCTTCAGACGTTTTTCTCTGGTGTTGCCCTGATAATATTTTTTCCAATAGGAATCATCTGCCTGCATTGCAGTTTCCAAAATCGACTGGAAATGCGACTGCTTTTCGACAGGGAACATCTCATTTTCGATCATGGTCAGCGCAAACACCGCCTCACGCAGTGCAAACGTCAGCGCAGGACCGACCTTCAAAATGGCAATGCCGTCAGCGACCATCTCCTCCAAGCGGAAAATGGGCTGATAGTCTGTCGAGTGACCCTCCATGACAAGACCTGGATACTGACGAACCGCCTCGCACAACTCGGTGGTCTTGTTGCGGTCGTAGACGGCGATGTTCTCATCACCGAACTCTACGCCCGGCTGCACCACGATGCCGATGACGTTTTCCATTGCGTTTTGGCAGCCGAATTCCTCAAATGCCTTTTCATACGCTGCAACGGTCGCATGCAGATCTTCCACTCGGGTGATCGCCATCGAATCCTCACAGCTCTGTTCACCGCCGGGCAGCGGAACCTCGCTGCCGATGACATAGACCGGCTGGATCTCATGCAGATTCTTCTCAAGCAGCTTCTCATATTCCTCTTGGCACGCTTTATAAAGACGTGCGCCACGCCGTGCGACCTTGTCCAAGCCCAAGGGCTCCGACTTTGAGTCGTCCTTCAAACGCATACTGGTGTCCAAATGGATTTTCTTGTAGCCGGCTGCGACATATTCACGCACCAGATCCTCCGCCTTCTGCATAGCGGATTCCTCCGGCTCGTTATACCACGTCAGAGGACCGAGATGGTCGCCGCCGAGGATGATGTTCGACTTCGGGAAGCCGACCTTATCGGCGATTTCATAGACCATGTTGCGGAAATCTGCCGGGCGCATGCCTGTATAGCCGCCAAACTGGTTAACCTGGTTGGCGGTTGCCTCGATCAGAATGCTGTCATTGAAACGCACACCCTGCTCCAAGCAAGCCTCGATCGCCAGGGGATTTGCCGTGCAAAAGGACGGAATACCGCAGCGGATGCCTCTCTTTCTTTTCTCAATAATACTTCTGATAATATGACTCATGGCGTCTAACCCTTTCTCTATTTTCCGCACCATGGAAGCATACACAAAGATGCGGCACGATAAAGATGATCATCGAAAGTTCGAAATTTCAGCAGAAATCGACAATTTTGGTAATTTTGCGCACCATAAAATTTATCTGCTGACATAGCAATACTGACCAGCCCCACTCATTTTTTCAAAAAACGAGTTGCGTAAAGCTGATCTTACTGCCGATATTCCTTGGATAGATGGATATACACCAACCCAATTATATTGATTGATTATAGCATAGCTTCTGCATATTTGCAATCATTATTTTGTTTTCGACATATTTTGGCGAAAATGAAAGCAAAAATGCAAAATCTACAGCACAGAAAAATTTTTCTCACGCACCGACGGTGGTCTTCACACGCTCCGTGCCGAGCACGATGCAGGCAAGCCCGATTACGGACAATACAGTGCTGACGAGCAGCATTTTTTCCACGCCGACCATGTCGATCAGACTGCCGCACATCACATACGCGCCCAAGCAGCCCAGGGTATTGCCCGAGCCGAGATAGGTCTGACCCTTGACGACATTGCGCTTGGAGACGACACTTCCGACGTAGTAAACCGAAGCGACGGCAAAGAGCGCATAGCCGAACATCTGCGCAACCTGCGCAATATACAGCCCTGCCGCTGCAGGCAGCACGAGGGTCAGGATCAAACGCAGCGTCATAAACGCGCATGACAAAATCAGCCAAATATCGCAGCGGATCTTTTTGACCAGGCGTGTAAACAGGAACATCATCGGAAGCTCGACCACAGCGGCGATCATCAGTGCCGTACCCTGCACATCGGTGATGGCGTTCTGTGAGGCACCGGCTGAAAGCTTACTCCCGGCAATGCGGAACATGCAGTTTGAGAGCGCATTGTGTCCGATGTAGAGCAGGATCACGCCGATCAAAAGCAGGATGAATTTTGGATTTTCTTGGAAAAACACACGGGCAGAGGTCGGTTTTTCCTCTTCATTATGCGCAATTATGTGCTGCGCACGTGGAAACATCGCAACCGCTGCTGCCAAAAGTGCCGCACACACGGCGCCGCTGACAGCAACGGCATGCATGCCGAAGGCGGCGATCAAGGGCGCTGCCAGCTTCGAGCCGATGCCGAAAAAAACCGAGCCGAGCCCACGAGCCAAGCCGAAATTGATCGTCTGACCGCCACGGATGCCTTCCATGCCCAAGGCATTGGCAAAAGACGGCAGCGTTTGCAAACTCACACAAGCGCCGGCGAAAAGGACAACGGTCGCATGTTTGCCCACAGGCAAAACGGTTGCAGCAGCGCAGACGGTGGTAAACAGGGCGCACACGATGGAAACGTGGCGCACATTGAGCTTTGTGCGATCGACAATGCTCGTCAAGATCGGCTGAAGCAGAAACGCCATGCCCGTTGCGATTCCCAAGATCAGACCTGCTGCTGTGTCAGACAAATGCAGCCGTTCGGTCAGATAGGGATTTGCGTAGGAAAATAAAAAGCCGTAAAGCGCCCAAAGCATCATGTGAACGAAGGCATATTGCAGCGTAGCATTGCGCTGTTTCATGGAACGACCTCCAATTATATTTCTAAACCAAATTCCGATTGATCGGTGAGATTATCGTTTTACATTGTAGGGGAGGGTCATGGTCTGTTCGATCCATCGGAAATTTCCGCAAAATGCAAGCCTCAGCGGCATTCTTCAAAATACCACAAAATCAGCAAATCTGCGACCTCGCCGTAGGATTGCACACCGCTTTCGACAGAAAACGCATTCAAATAGCTGTTATATACCGTGTCTGCGACCGAAGAGGCGGTTTCGTTGCGGATCTGCTCGTAGTGCGTATAGGCGCCGCCAAAATCGGCAGCAAGCTCTGCATTGACACCTGACCAGATCTGCGAGGCAGCGGACGGATCGACCTTATTCAGGGCGTTGTAGCAATATTTGAACGCCGAATAATAACCCGAATAGACAAATTCTGCACGTTCGCTTTTGCTGCAAGCCAAAAAGCCTGCAAAATTCGCCTCATCCTCACGGGCAAACGCCATACGGTGCCCAATTTCATGGCACATGGTGAAGGGCAAAGCGGCATCGTAGGTGGTACTGCTCACGCAAGCCTCCCCCGTCAGGCAGATAAATCCGCCGGTCATGCCGATTTTTCCCATCAACGGGCTGCTGATCAAGCCTTTTACAGGTACGGTCGAGCCATTGAAGCAATCATAATCCTTCGCCAAAACCTCAAAGCCCTCACCTGCCTGCTCAGCTAAGGCGGAAAAATCGTATTCTTTCATTGTGCCGTCAGCATCACGCTCGACATTTTTTGCGGCGGAATTTGCCATATCACGGTAATATTTGCAGGCTTCCTTCAGTTCATCGGTGGTGAATTGGCGCTGCTCCATCCCTAAACGCTCAGCCATGGGCGGAGCATAGTAGTTCAGCCCCCAAATTCCCACAAATGCAAAGGCAAGAATGCTGACGCTCAGCAAAACACCCGTGACCCAGCGCACCATACGGCGCTTTATGATCGCCCGTACGAGCGTCACGATGAACAAAATGATCAGCGCTGCAATGCCGATCTCACAAAGCGCAAACGGCACGACGGAGGTCACGCCGGCGATGACGGACAGCAGCCATCTTGACAATTCGGGATAAAACGCAAAGACAACGTCGGGCAAAAAATTCGCCAAAAGCAGAAGGAGTCCAAGCAGCACAAGCAGGATTGCAGAAAGCGTCAGTCTTAAAATCGTCTTTGTCATACGTCCTCCAATAAAAGTGTTCTAAACAGGCGCACGCCGGTTGCGAGTACATCTTCGTCAAAATCGAAATTCGGGCTGTGCAAGGCACCCTGCCCAATGCCGAGGCGGAAATAAATACCGGGCACACGCCGCAAAAATTCGGAAAAATCGTCCGTCAGATACGACGGTGCAGCAGGCGTTATGGGAAAATATTGCTGCGCTTTTTGCAAAAGAGCTTCGCTGTTGATCATGGGGGGATAGCCCTCGCTGATAGTCAGCTTTGCACCCTTTGGCAGAAGCTCGTGCAGCCTCTGCGTGATTTGCGCAAAAACCGCATCGTCATGGCAGCGCAGGCTGCCCTCTAAGCGTGAATAATCGCTCACGGCATTGCGTACCTTGCCGCTTGTCAGCTTTCCGAAGCCCAAAACACCCGAAAATTCGAGTTTTTTCGCCTCCGTCACAAATTTCGCCGTTGCCAAGAGGGCATCTTCCCCCAAGTCCGCCTTGGCAATGTGCGCACTTTTGCCGAAAAATTCCACCGTGACCTCGCTCGAACGAGCCATCATGCCGTGGACGCTTGCCGAAACCGTGTGCTTTTCCGCCTCGGGCCATAGGTGCAGCGCATAAATGCTTTTTACGCCGTATTTCTCCAAAATGCCGCTGTCGCAGATCGCCTTGGCGCCACCCGTGGTCTCCTCGGCAGGCTGGAAGATCAGAAGTACATTGGATTTGGAACCCGAAAGCTCCTGCGCCAAGCCGAGTAATATTGCCATATGACCGTCATGTCCGCAGGCGTGCATAAAGCCCTCGTGTGCAGAGGCATAGGGGACGTTCGTTGCCTCCGTGATCGGCAGAGCGTCCATGTCTGCACGAAACGCTGTGGTCTGCGCCTTGCCCAAGTCAAAGTAGGCGCACAGAGCACCCTCACATGGCGAAAACAGCTTGCAGCCGAGAGGTTCAAGCACACTGCGCAAATATGCCGTTGTTTTCGGCAGATGATGATCCGTTTCGGGGATTCGATGCAGATCTCTGCGATATCTTCTCAGCATAAGCACACCTCCGTTTCCAAATTCCGATTTGTCGGTGAGTTTTGTTTTTCAAATTGTAGGGGCGGACGACTCTGTCCGCCCACACGAAGTGCCTGCACGGGCGCACAGATGCCGCCGCAGCGGTATGCATGCGAGCAACCGAGCGAAGCGAGGCTCTTAGCGAGTCGCAGTCGTGCGCCCCTACGGTGTCAAAACGTAGCCAACAGCTCGATAAATCGGAATTTGACAATTGAATCCTATTGTTTTGATTATACTATATCTTAATCTGTTTTGCAAGGGTGCAGAAACGACACTCTTTGCGCTCCGTTTTGCATATTCTTTTTGCAGGAGGGATGTCTTTTGAAAAAACGCTTTATCATTGCTGCCATTTTCGCGTCCGCCTTGGGAAGTGCGCTGCATTTTCTCTATGAACTACTTCCGTCCATACCGACCGCACTCATCGCTCCCGTCAACGAAAGCCCTTGGGAGCATTTGAAGCTGCTGTACTATCCGACCCTGCTTGCCGCCTTTTTCCTCACACGCAGAGCCAAGTGTAAAACCTGCCTTTGGAGCGCATTTTTTCTCGTGCTTTTGCTGATGCCGATATTTTTGCTTTCGGTCTATTATGCGCTGGTCTACCTTGGCTTGGATTCGGTGGTGGTGGATATCGGGCTGTATTTTGTGACGATGCTTTTGGGCTTTTTCCTTGCCTACCGTCTAAAAGATTCCAAGCGCATCGAACGCATTGGAGGTTATTTGCTGATGTTGGTGATCCTCTACGGTGCGGCTCTGATTCTTTTCAGTTTCGCCGCACCCGATCTACCCCTGTTTCAGGCAGGATAAAAAAACTTGCAAAAGCATGGTATTTCCTGTATAATCAAGATAAAATATACACAAATGCGAGAGGTTTCTTATGCTGCAAAAAAAATCTAAATCGGTCGGGCTACTCTTTTTCGGCATTTTTTTGTTTTTGGTATTCGTCATGTGGTGTACGCCGTATTCCTCAGACGATTTTGAATTTGCATCGATCAAATTTAACGGTCTGAAGGCGTTTTTGGGCTACGTCCTGTACTACGGCAACGGCAGGGTTTTGGGCAATGTCACCTCCATCGCCTTTGTCCAAATGCCCCTGCTTGCGATTTTTGGCAAGGCATTTGTGATCACCTCGATCATCTATCTGTTGCCAAGAGTGCTTGGGCTGAGCAAACTGCACCACTACCTTCTCTCGTTCGTGCTGGTCTTGGGTGTCAATCCTGCCCTTTTTGGCGAGGTCTACACATGGAATTGCGGCTTTGGCAACTATATGCTGCCGATTTTTCTCACGCTTGTCATCGTATTTTTGCTCCAGAAATATCCGAGCATTCGAAATCGTTTTGCAAAGCTCATCGTTTTTGCGATTGTCTTCGGCTTCGGCATCGCAAGTCAGCTTTTCGTGGAGCATACCACGGTGCTGAATTTCCTGCTTGCCGCATTTTTCACATTTAAGGGCTTCAGACATAAAGAAAAATCCAAGTTTTTGGCGCTGACATGGCTTCTTGCCGTCACCCTCGGCGCAGGGCTGATGGTACTTGTCCCTAAGCTGTTCTTCAAGCCGAATAACCGCACGGGTTCTTATCGCTCCGTCTATCTCGGAAGCATCGGTGAGCTGATCAGCTCGGGTTTCGACAATGCGATCGTGCTGCTGAACAATTTTACGGGGACGTTGGGAATTTTGCTCTGCGTGGGAACTATGCTGACCCTGTGGCAGACACGCAGCCTGCGCAGCAAAAAATGCAGCCGCATTTTGTTCTCCGCAGCCGCATTTTCCTTGCTCTATGTACTTTTAGGAAGCTTTTTGCGAGCCGATACGATCCTTGTTGACAATTCCTTCCACGGCTTGATCGTTCCTGCAAGCTACGAATACGGCTATCGCATTATTACAGCACTTGTTATGCTCATGACGCTTGGCGTGTGGATTTTTGCCGCAAGACAGCTGCAAGATAAACGAGTGCTTTTCTTCCTCGTTCTGACGGTGGTATCCTTGCTGATGCTGCTGATCGTCTCGCCGATCCCGACGAGAGTGACGTATCAGGCTTATGTTCTCATCGTGCTTGCGGTGCTGATCTGCTTGACGAAGCTGCCCGAACCGTGCAAGCGTTTTCGCACCTGCGGACGCAAGGCGCTGTGCCTTGTGTGCTGTGTGCTGACGCTGACGCTCGGTATCATCTTCTTCAATTGCCGCCAAATGGCGCTTGCCCGTGAGGAGCATATCCTGCAGCAGCTGGAACAGGGCGCTGAAACGATCGAAATCTTCAAGCTTCCGTATCGTCATGTGTTTTGGGACAGTCAATGGAGCATGGCGCAGTATTACGCCGACGGCGATGTGACGTTTGAAATGGTCGATTACACCTATTGGCAGGTAAAATATGTCATAGCAAAGCAATAAAAACAGCGCAGGGAGCTTTTCCCTGCGCTGTTTTTTTATTGCATTCGGTCGAAACGGGCTGCGCCTTTGTACTCCAGCCACATGGCACACAGCACATTCAAAAGCGTCAAAAGCAGAACCGTTGCCAGCGTGAGCAGCTTGATATTGACATCGAGCAAAATGACACATGCCACAGCGCCCATTGACAAAAGCATCGGCAGCAGCATTGCAAAGAGCACCGATAAGCTTTGCTTCACGGGTACGGCAGCGTTCGTCCAATCAAATTTCGGGAATAAGAGATTCATCATCAAGCCGAATTGTGCACTGAGCACATTCATCAGCTGCGGCAGCAGCAAATACAATGCCCAGCCGACATACGATGCCTCAAACACGATGCCTGCGACAATCGACAGGATCAAAATGCTCGGTGTCGATAAGATCAGGTGCATATAAAGCTTGGCGTTGAGAATTTTTTGCGCATCGATCGGTGCCGAGCGCAAGACCCACAGCGTTTTGCCCTCCAGGGAGATCGACGGTGCCGTGAAGCAGCACATCGAGGACGTCAAGCCAACCAGCATCGCACACAGATAGCTGATCGTCATATTTGACATGGAGATCGTGCTCAAGAGCGCTTTCAGCCCATCGGCTTTAAGCAACAGAAAGCCTGCGATCATTACAATCATCAAAACGCCCAAGCCGCAATTGAGCATGTACACGGGAAGCGACATCAAACGCTGAAACTCACGCTTGAGCAGCGCCTTTTCGGTGCTGAAAGAGGCATAGATGAGTTTGGCGGTTTTTCTTTTGTGGACGGTCGCACTGCTCGAAACACGCAAAAATCCATGACTAAGCGCCCAAACTGCCAAGGCAAATGCAACCAGCGCAATGCCGATCACCGCCAAAAGATGTGCAATATCTGCCTCAGCGATACCGAGACCAAACCAGTGGAACAAGAAGCCCCAGCCCATAATGCTTTCGGAAAAATCTTGGTAGTGGGTGATAATTTGGTTTACATAATAATTCATATTGCTGTAGACATACATATAAAGTCCCATGAATATGAGCGAAAAAATGACCGTCAGCAAATTTTTCCTTCGGGTATTTGCGGTCAGAAGCGCCAAAAGCCAGCCCACAAGGCTTGCCAAAGCCGCCGTCAAAAGCGGCAAGCAGAGGCTGCCCAAAATATACAGTGGTAAGAAGGAAACTCCTGCATGAATGCCCCAAGCAATGCCTGCAGGTAGCATAACCAAGAACGAGAACAGGTATTCCGAGCCCAAGAATATACTCAGGCGGCTGAGTAAGATTGTGCGTGGTTTTATGGGCAAAGACAGGAGTAATTCCGTATCTTTGGAGTCAAAAAGTTCGCTTTTTGCTGCAAGTGCGGTGAAGAAAAACGAGATGCCGAAGGACATAAGCCCCACCAAAGCGAAATAAAACCATGCAAGGTGCGTTGCATGCAGCGCTTGGGCGATTGCCGAGAACATAAAATAGAATGCTGCGCAGATGCCACTCACGCCGACCAGCACGGCAAATGCCAAAATCACCTTCAACCATTTTCTGCCGTTGCCTGTACTCTTGCTCACAAGCCCCTTCAGGCGGACGGAGATAAGTTTACATAACATTGTCGTCCTCCAGCTCCAAGAACACATTCTCCAAGGAGGTATCACCCTTGACCTCCTCCATCGTGCCGGAAATGACAAGCTTGCCGTCCTTGATGATCACAACTCGGTCACAAAGTTTTTCGGCAACCTCCAAAACATGAGTTGAATAGAAGATCGCACCGCCGTTTTCGCAATGCTCACGCATGACCTGCTTGAGCTGATGGCTTGCCTTCGGGTCTAAGCCCACAAACGGCTCGTCCATCAAAAGCAGCTTCGGCTGATGTGCAAGTGCTGCAATCAGAGCAAGCTTCTGCTTCATGCCGTGAGAATATGATGAAATCGGGTCGTTCAGCTCCGTCGTCAGCTCCAAAAGCTCAGAAAAATGTCCGATGCGTTCGGCTCTGTCTGCTTTTCCGACGCCGAAAATATCGCAGATAAAATTCAAATAACCGATGCCCGTCAGATATTCATACAGGTCGGGGTTGTCGGGTAGATACGCAAGCTGTTTTTTGCATTCGATCGGGTCTTTGGCAATGGATTTGCCGTCAATATAAATTTCGCCCTCGTCGAAGCTCAAAATACCGCAGCAAGCCTTGAGCGTGGTGGTTTTGCCTGCGCCGTTGTGCCCGATGAAGGCGCAAAGCTCGCCCGAGCGCAGATGCACGCTCAGATCATCGACGGCGCATTTTTCACCGTAGCGTTTGGTCAGATGTTCAATTCGAAGCATAAAATTCCTCCTGTGTGTAAGCGTGTTTCCAACTCCGATTGATCGAACAGAACGTATCCACCACTGTAGGGGAGGGTCATGACCCTCCCGTGTGCAGGAACGATCGTAATTGTTGATAATTATCGTAAAACATTACGTTTTCACATTGGTTTGCTGCGAAATTCTACTGTTTTCTGTGCAGGAGGGTCATGACCCTCCCCTACAATGTAAAACGATGATCTCACCGAAAAATCGGAATTTGACAAATAGAGTTTCTACGTCTTCAATGCAGCCTGATAGAGCTCATTTTTGGAAAGCCCCGTCTGCTGTGCGATCTGCTTGACGGCATCCTTTTTGCTCATGCCCTGAGCGATCAGCTCCCCGACCATGGCAAGCGCCTGCTCCTGCGAAAGTGTTTCCTCCTGCAGTTCGGGCGCACCCTCGACAATGAGGACATACTCGCCTCTCGGGTCGTTTTGCGCATAGTATTCCATCGCCTCACCGATGCGCATGCGCAGGACCTCCTCGTGCAGCTTCGTCAGCTCACGGCACAGCGAAATTTTTCGCTCTGCGCCGAAGGCATCACACAGATTTTTCAAAGTATCTGTGAGCTTGTGCGGCGCTTCGTAAAAAATCATGGTGCGCTCTTCTGTCTTTAGGCTGTCGAGATGCTTTTTGCGTGATTTTTTATTGGTGGAAAGGAAGCCCTCGAATGTAAATCTGCCTGTCGGAAGGGCTGAAATGCTCAATGCCGTGATCGCAGCACACGGTCCGGGAATCGCCGTGACGGGAATATCGTTTTCGGCGCAAAGTCGCACCAGATCCTCACCCGGATCGGAGATGGCAGGGCTGCCGGCATCGGAAACGAGTGCGCAGCTCTCACCGGCTAAAATTCGTTCGACAATTTTCTTGCCGCTGACAGCCTTATTATGCTCGTAATAGCTGACGAGCGGTTTTTTGATCTGCAAATGGTTGAGCAGGCGCAATGTCACACGGGTATCCTCTGCGGCAATAAAATCTGCATCGCTTAGGGTCTGACGGCAGCGCTCGGAAATATCCGACAGATTGCCGATCGGGGTCGGCACGAGATAGAGCATAGCATTCATGGTAAAATTTCTCCTGTGTGGTAGGCGGCACGATAGGCTGAGGTAGGCGTACCGTCGGAGTGAAATTCGATCAGGTCGGACTCATAAGTCAAGCCGCTTTTTCCGCCACGCCTTGCCTCGATCAACACAAGGCAGATGGGCGCATCTATCCTGTGACGCACAAAGCGCAGGCGTTTTGGTTCCATGCCGTTTTCACGCAGAGCGCAAAAAATATCGCACAGACGCTCGGGACGATGCACAAGCGCAAATCTGCCACCGCTGGGAAGTAACCATGCAGCAGCCTGACAGAGCTGATTGAGATTCAATGTCAGCTCGCTTCTTGCGGCATTTGCAATCTTTCCGCTGTGCACGGGGAAATACGGCGGATTCGAGATCACGCAATCAGCACTCGATGCAGGTAAAAGCTCCCGAATTTTTCTTACATCGCCCAAAATCGGCGTCAAGCGGCGGTTTAAGGCATTTTGCGCCGCATTTTCTGTGGCAAGCCGATGGGCTTCTTCGTCAATTTCTACGCCGATGACACGGCATTTTTCATTTTTTGCGCAAAGCAACAAGCCCAAAGCGCCGCTTCCTGCGCCCAAATCGACGATTTTTGCCTCCTTCGGCAAGGTGATAAAATCTGCCAGCAACACGGAATCTGTTCCCAAACGGAAATTTCCTTGCCGCAGCACGATGTCATTCCATAATTCTTCCATACTTACTTCTAAGAAAATGCCCCCCTGTACAGGGGGGGCTGTTTCTTATGCCTGCTCGATCGCACCCAGCGGGCAAGAATCTGCACAAGCGCCGCACTCAACGCACTGATCAGCGTCGATGACGTACTTCTCGTCACCCTCGGTGATGATTCCCAAGGGGCAAGCGTCAGCGCAGGAGCCGCACTTTGCACAAGCATCGGTAATTACGTATGCCATAGTTATTTCCTCCTGTAAGTATTGATTACAATCTACATTCTATCATAGTTTTCAAAAAAAGCAATTGTTAAAAGCCGGAAATATGTAAAATTTTTGCAGGTATAGAAAAAAATTCCATCGGCAACACTATTGCATGGAGGGATGCACTTGGCAAAACATAACGCAGCAGCCCGAAATGTCATAGACAGCGCACGGCGCAGTGCGAAGCGATTGGGGCATCGGCAGGTTGGAACGGAGCATTTGCTTTTGGGAATTTTGATGACAAGGTGTATTGCGCAGAGGCAGCTTTCGTGGCAAAAGCTGTCATCCGAGGAGCTTGTGGGACAGCTTTTGAAGCTGAAAAGCAAGCGTCATTTTTGTCGGCGCTTGACGCACAATGCAAAAAACATCATTGCCAAAAACCGAACGCCCGAAGCGATGCTGCAACAGATGCTTCGTCAAGAGGACTCTGGAGCGGTGAAGCTGCTCACACGCTGTGCGGTGGATCGAGACCTACTGTTTACCGATCTTTGCAATTACCGAAAGGAGAACCCGATGCAAAACACAAGATTATTGGATCAATTTGGCATTGATCTGATTCAAAAAGCCGTTCAACCGATCATCGGAAGAGATTTGGAAATTGAAACGGTACTGCAAATACTCTCACGCAGGCAGAAAAATAACCCCGCCCTCATCGGGGAGCCGGGCGTTGGAAAAACCGCCATTGTCGAGGGAGTCGCCCAGCGCATTGCTTCGGGCAGAGTGCCTGAAAATCTGCGCAACAAGCGGCTGTTTTCCCTGGACATGGCAAGCCTGATCGCCGGAACAAAATACCGAGGCGAATTTGAAGAACGGATTCGAGACATTCTCAACGAGGTCCGACGAGTGGGAAATATTATTTTGTTCATCGACGAGATTCATACCATTGTCGGCGCAGGTGCTGCCGAGGGTGCGATCGATGCGGCAAATTTGTTCAAGCCTGCTTTGGGACGTGGGGAGCTGCAACTCATTGGCGCAACGACCTTGAACGAATACCGCAGATTCATCGAAAAGGATGCCGCCCTGGAGCGCAGATTCCGAAGCGTGCAGGTGCGTCAGTCGAGCCGTGAAGAAACAACCGCCATTTTGGAGGGCTTGCGAGGCGATTTGGAGGCGCATCACAGGATTCCTATCAGCAATGCGGCGATCCACGCCGCCGTGGAGCTGTCTTGTCGGTATTTGACGGATAAATTTTTGCCCGACAAAGCGGTGGATCTGCTCGACGAGGGTGCAGCCGTTGCACGCATGAGCCTGCCCGATGGGATCGATTGTGCGCAGTTAGAGCGCTCGCTTCACGAGGCGGTGCAGGGCGGCGAATATGAAAAAGCCGCTCGGCTTCGTGATCGTTTGCACCGTTTGCGCAGGCAGCCGTCCACCGTGCGGCAGGTCGAGGCGCAGGATATCGCCGTCGCCGTCTCAAACCGTACAGGCATTCCCGTCGGTACGATCTCTTTGGATGAAAAACAGCGCCTTTTGAACTTGGAAAAACGCCTGTCACAGCGTGTCATCGGGCAAAATGCCGCCATTTCGGCGGTCTGTCAGGCGGTGCGCCGGGGCAGAAGCGGCTTGTCAGAGCAAAACCGTCCCATCGCTTCCATGCTGTTCACCGGTCCGACCGGTGTCGGCAAAACCGAGCTGTGCAAGGCGCTTGCCGAAACCGTTTACGGCAACGAGGATGCGATGATCCGCATCGATATGTCGGAATATATGGAAAAATTCTCGTCTTCTCGCCTCATCGGCGCACCTCCGGGCTATGTCGGTCATGAAGAAGGCGGCGAGTTGAGCGAACGTGTCAGACGCCGACCGTACAGCTTGGTGCTGCTCGATGAATTGGAAAAAGCCCACACAGATGTGTGTTCCCTGCTTTTGCAGATCATGGAGGACGGCATTTTAACTGACTCCATGGGCAGAAAGATCGATTTTCGCAATACCATGCTGGTCATGACCTCGAATCTGGGCAGCAATTACGCTGACAAAGGCAGCTTGGGATTTCACCGCACGTCGGAGGACGTGGTGCAGAAGGCGCTGAGCGAGCATTTTCCACCGGAGTTTTTGGGGCGCATCGATTGTGTTGCGACCTTTCGCAAATTGGATGAAAGCGATTTGACCAAAATTGCCGAGCTGCAGCTCGTTCGGCTCAAGGAACGAGCGCAGAAGCAGCATTTGGCGCTGCGCTTTGCGCCGGAGCTTGCAGGCGCTTTGGCAAAAAAAAGCTGCGCAGGACGAAGCGGCGCACGAGCGATCCGCAAGCTGATCCAAACCGAGGTCGAAGCCCCCTTGGCAGAACGTCTGCTATCGGCATGCGCACCAAACAGCGCCTGTGTTGCCGTTCAGGAAAACCATATCCACCTGTGCTGAGCGCCCAAATCCCGATTTATCGATAAACAACGGAGGACCCGTCTTTCGGGATCCTCCGTTGTTCTGCAGTTCAAACTGTGAAGCTCACCGATAAATCAAAAACTGCATGCTTATTTTCCTTGTGATTCGCCTGTCAATATGTTATAATCTACGGCAGGAAATCATGTGATAAGCGTCAAATCCCGATTGATCGGTGAGATTATCGTTTTACATTGTAGGGGAGGGTCATGACCCTCCCGTGTGCAGGAAGTATCGTAATTGTTGATAATTATCGTAAAACATTACATTTTCACATTGGTTTGCTGCGAAATTCTACCGTTTTCTGTGCGGGAGGGTAGCGAAGCGGAGGGAGCGGTAGTGAATGACAGCCCGGTGGGCTGTCAGAGCCGCGACCTGACCGAGCCGCAGCGAGACCATGACCCTCCCCTACAGTGGTTGATACGTTCTGTTCGGTAAATCGGAATTTGGACGAGAAGTTAAGGAGTTTATATGGAAATTCTTTCGAAACAGGAGCTTCAAAAAATGTCAGCCCTTGCGCTGGCACATATCGGAGATGCGGTATTTGAGCTGTTGGTGCGCACAGAGCTTTGCAGGCAGGGCTTTGCCGTCAACGGCAATCTCCACAAGGAAACCGTTGCACAGGTCTGTGCGCCTGCACAGGCGAAATTTGTCGATCAGCTCATGCCGCTTTTGACTGAGGAGGAATCGGCGGTCTATCGTCGAGGCAGAAATGCCCATGTGCATTCCATTCCGAAAAATGCGACCCATGCACAGTACGGCAAGGCAACGGGCTTGGAGGCTCTGCTGGGAATGCTGTATTTGAGCGGTCAAAATGAGCGCATTGCTGAGCTTTTTGCGCTCGGTCAGGCAAAGGAGGATGAAAATGCCCTTTGATGCAATCTTTTTGTCGGCATTGATCGACGAAATTTCCCCGAAATTGCTCGGTGCAAGGGTCGAAAAGATCCAGCAGCCATCAAGAGATACTGTGATTTTGACGCTCCGAGGCAAGGAAAAGCTGCTTTTGTCTGCGAACGTCAACCGTCCGAGAGTGCATCTGACACAGGCAAGCTTTGAAAATCCTGCGCAGCCACCGATGTTTTGCATGCTTTTGCGCAAGCATCTGTCCGGCGGCAGAATTGCAAAGCTCTATCAGCCGACTGCCGAGCGCAGCATTGATATTTCCTTTGATTGTACCGACGAGATGGGCGTGCCGTGCCAAAAGCATCTGATCTTGGAGCTGATGGGGCGCAATTCCAACCTGATTTTAACAGGCTCTGACGACAGAATCATTGATTGTCTGCGCCGAGTGGATTTTGAAATGAGCCAGCTACGGCAGGTTTTGCCGGGATTGTTTTACCACGAACCGCCGAGGCAGGACAAGCGTATCCCACAGGAAGTTGAATTGAGCGAAATTTGCACGCTTTTGAGCGAAGTTGATTCGCAAAAGCGTTTGGACAAATGGCTGCTTGATACATTTGCAGGACTGTCGCCGCTGATCGCACGAGAGTTGTCATTTGCTTTCTGCGGCGAAACGGATGCGGATATTTTGGCGTTGGATCGGGAAAAGTTGGCAGAATTTTTGTATGCGCAGTTCCGCTTTGTCGAAAAAGAGCCCTTTTTGCTGATCAAGGAGGAAAAGCCCTCGGATTTTTCTTATCGAGAGATCCGTCAGTATGAAAATTACATGAAAACCGAACGCTTCGGCAGCTTTTGTGCGCTGCTTGATGCGTTTTATACTCAAACCGACCACTCTGAGCGCATGCGCCAAAAATCCCTGACCCTGCGCAAAACCGTCACAACACTGCGTGAGCGCACGCTGCGCAAGTTAGAGCTGCAGCGTAAGGAGTACGAAAGCACGCTCGATCGTGAGCGATTGCGTCAGTTTGGCGATATCGTCACGGCGAATATCCACGCAATTGAGCGTGGACAGCAGCTTTTGCGTGCGACGGATTTTTATGACCCCGAAATGAGCGAAATTGAAATTCCGCTCAAGCCGAATCTCTCGCCGCAGCAAAATGCGGCAAAGTTCTACAAGGATTATACCAAGGCGAAGCACGCCGAAAAGATCCTTTCCGAGCAGATCAAGAATGGCGAAATCGAGGAAAAATATTTGGCGGCGGTCTTGGAAGAGTTGTCCAGAGCGGAAAATGAGCGAGATTTGAGCGAAATACGAGCGGAATTGGAAGGCGGCGGTTATATCCGTGCCCTCGATCGCAAGAAGCAGCAAAAAATGCAGCCTTCAAAGCCGATGGAGTTTTTGTCCTCGGACGGCTATCGGATTTTTGTCGGCAGGAACAACCGTCAGAATGATATTCTGTCTTTGAAAACAGCCCGAAAGGACGATCTTTGGCTGCACGTGCAGAAATTCCACGGTACACACGTCATCATCGACTGTCACGGCACGACACCGCCCGATGAGACCATTACGGAAGCGGCGCAGCTTGCAGCCTACTATTCCGAGGCGAGAGAGGGACAGAATGTTTCGGTTGACATAACATCTGTTCGAAATCTCAAAAAGCCCAACGGCGCAAAGCCGGGCATGGTCGTCTACGAGCGCTACCGCACGGTCATCGTCACCCCCGACCCTGCGCAGATCGACCGCAGCCTCCAAAAAAACAGTTAAACGCAATTTGTGCTACAAGCAGAAAGGGGAAGGAACATCATGGTGGATGTGGTTGCGGCGCTGATTTGGGATAAGGATCGGTTTATGATCTGTCAGCGGCCGGCGCACAAGGCAAGGGGCTTGCTTTGGGAATTTGTCGGCGGAAAGCTGGAACAAGGCGAGACGAAAATGCAAGCGTTGATCCGTGAATGTCAAGAGGAATTGGCGGTTACGGTGTCGGTCGGTGACGTATTTTTGGAGGTCGTGCATGAGTACCCTGATCTTACGGTGAGATTGACACTGTTTCATGCCACAATTGCGCAGGGAGAGCCACAGAAATTAGAGCATAACGATATTCGCTGGATCACGGTGCAGGAGATCGAGCAATATGATTTTTGTCCAGCGGATCAAGAGATCTTGGAAAAGCTCAAGGCACAAGATAACTTAAAAAGCTAAAAAGGGGCTGTAAAAAAACAGCCAAATAAAGGCGGCGAGTCTCTGCAAAGAGGCTCGCCGTCGACCATTGTTAGGAAATGTTTATTTAAGATTATGTAATGTGCTAAATTGCAGGGAATTTGCA
>SVKY01000018.1 GCA_015068235.1 Oscillospiraceae bacterium | reverse complement strand
TTTCTGGCTTGTTCAATTATTTCGATTTCTTTTTCGCTAAACTTATACCGTGAAGACATAGTATCACCCTGTTATATTATACCACATACACGACATATAATCAAGCATTCCTATTAGAAATTAGTATCAAATTCCGATTGATCGCTGAATTTCAAATTTTGAACTGTAGGGGAGGGTCATGATCCTCCCGCACAGAAAACGGTAAAATTTCGCAGCAAACCAATGTGAAAACGTAATATTTTACGATAATTAAAAGCAATCATGGCGGTTCCTGCACACGGGAGGGTCATGACCATCCCCTACAGTGGTTGATACGTTCTATTCGATCAATCGGAATTTTCAGCAAATGAGCAGAGAAGATTATCAATAAATTTTCCGGAAGCATTGTATTTATATAGGTATACGCTATTGCAATTCAAAAATAATTGTGTTATATTAAAAAAGATTCAAAAATAGTGGCGAGGTGAGAGACTTGCAAGCAGAACGGATTACAAGTGCGCAGAATCCATTATTGCGGCACATCCGTAAATTACAGACTTCCCGTGCTTATCGTGAGGAGTGCGGTGAATTTGTTGCTGATGGATGGAAGCTGTTGTCTGAAGTGCTGAAATGGTATCCGTTTTTGACCAATGTGATTGTTACGGATCGAAAATCCTCTCCTGAGCTTCCTGAGGGTGTACGGATTGTCGAAATTCCGGAGTCTCTGATGCAGAGTCTTTCGTCTATGAAAACGCCACAAGGGGTCATATTTACATGCCGTTTGCCGCAGAATAGGGATGAAAATATTTGTGCAGGATCGCTTTTGCTTGATCGTATCCAAGATCCCGGAAATTTAGGAACGATCTTGCGGACTGCAGATGCTTTTTCGATCCCTGTTTTTTTGACAAACGGCTGCGCCGACCCTTTTTCGGAAAAGACCATTCGTGCTTCCATGGGTGCTGTCTTTCGTACGTTGCCGCAATATATTCCGTTGCAGGAAATTTTGCGAAAAAAGCTTCCCTTGGCTGCGACAGCTTTGTCGAGCGCTTCTGTAGATTTGCGGGAAGTGGATTTGCGGAATTATGTTGTTGTGATCGGCAGTGAGGGTCAGGGAATTTCAAATGAGCTGTTAGCTGCTGCCGAGAAGCATGTTATCATCCCAATGCAGGAACGCTGCGAATCCCTCAATGCCGGTGTTGCGGCTGCGATTGCAATGTGGCAAATGATCAAATAAACATTAAAGAGAGAAATTTTTATGCTGATTCATTGGATTTGGCTTGCGACAAGAAATGGGATCGGAAGTCGTGGACAGGCATCGTTGCTGAGAATGTTCGGTACGGCTGAGAATATCTATTCTTTGACAATGGAACAGTGCGTGACGACCGAAGGCTTTATGAAATCGTGGTTGGAGCCTGTTTTGGACAAGGATTTGAGCGAGGCTGACAAGATTTTAAGCAGCTGTGATGATTTTGGGGTATCTGTCTTGACCTATGCGGATCCTTTATATCCCAAACGCCTTCGCAATATCAGCGATCCGCCGACGGTTTTATATTACCGTGGAAAGCTGACGAATTTAGATGATGAGGTCCCGATTGCGATCATTGGTACCAGACAATGCAGCACATATGGCTTATTGCATGCCAAGCAATTTTCAAAGCTGATCGCAAATTCAGGCGGAATCGTTGTATCAGGCGGCGCAAGGGGAATTGATACCATGGCGATCAAAGGTGGATTGGATTCCTCAATGCCCGTCATATGTGTCATCGGTACTGCGATCGATAATTATTATCCAAAAGAGAATATATGGCTTTTCAGGGAGGTCGAGCGACACGGCTGCGTGATCTCGGAATATCCACCCGGCGCGAAGACGTATCGCAGTAGCTTTCCGCAGAGGAATCGAATCATCAGTGGTCTGTCGGTAGGAGCTTTGGTGATCGAAGCGCCGAAGGGAAGTGGCGCACTTATTACCGCAAGCCATGCCCTGGAGCAGGGGAGAGACGTATACACCATTCCCGGGAATATCGGCGTGAAGCACTATGAAGGAAACCTTGACCTTCTTCGTGATGGTGCAATGCTTGTGACAAATGGCTGGGAGGTTTTGGAGAATTATGTGCATCTGTATCCCGGCAAGCTGGCTGACGGCAGACAGAAGGAAAATCTTGAAGTAATCTTTGCGTCACGGTATGGTTTGTCGCTTCCGATATATTCTCCGGCATTTACATTGCCGGAAAGCGACAAAAAAGACGTTGACATTCCGCCGCAAACGACTTATATTAAAGAGAAAGAGCCACCGAAGGATCTGCCTGAGGAGGAAAATGCAATATACAAGCTGTTATCGGACGAGCCGCAGCATATGGATCAAATCGTGGCGCAGTCTGATATGGAGACAAGCCGTGTGATCTCGGCGCTGACGATGTTGCAGATCAAACAGCTTGCCGAAAAGCAAAGCGGAAATTATTTTGTAAGAAAATGAGTGGAGGTTCCTGCATGGCAAAGGGAACAAATTTGGTAATCGTGGAGTCGCCGTCGAAGGCGAAAACAATTGGAAAATATCTTGGTGCTGACTATGAGGTCCGTGCGTGTATGGGTCATTTGCGGGATCTGCCGAAGAGTACGTTGGGCGTGCAGATTGAGAATGATTTTGAGCCGGAATACCGTCCGCTGAGCGGAAAAGAGGCATTGATCGATGAATTGAAAACGCTTGCAAGCAAAGCGGATACGATCTATCTTGCGACTGACCCGGACCGTGAAGGTGAGGCGATTTCGTGGCACTTGGTAAAGCTGCTGGATTTGCCGGAAAAGAATACAAAGCGTGTAACGTTTAATGAAATTACGAAGAATGTGATCTTAAAAAGCATGGCAGCTCCGAGGAGCATTGATTGCAATCTTGTCGATGCGCAGCAGGCAAGACGTGTTTTAGACCGTATTGTCGGCTATCAACTCAGTCCGCTGCTTTGGAAGAAGATCCGAAGAGGTTTGTCGGCAGGGCGTGTACAATCGGTTGCTACAAGAATGGTTGTTGAGCGTGAGCGTGAGATCAATGCGTTTGTTCCGAAGGAATATTGGTCCTTGGATGTGCTTTTGAACTGCATCGATCAAAAAGGCAGCTTCACTGCACGTTACTACGGAGATACGAAAAAGCGTGAGCTTAGCACTGAAGCACAGACAGATCAGGTGATCGCAGACATTCAAGGAAAAGAATTTTCCATTGATTCGATCAAGCGCTCTGAAAAGCGCCGTGCGCCCACACCGCCGTTTATCACCTCTACCTTGCAGCAGGAGGCTTCGAGAAAGCTGAACATGACACCTCGCCGCACGATGTCGATCGCACAGCAGTTATATGAAGGCGTTGATATTGAAGGTGAGGGTACCGTCGGTTTGATCACCTATATGAGAACAGACTCTCTGCGCATCTCCGAAGAGGCATTGTCTGCTGCAAAGGACTTTATCCTTGCCCGTTACGGACAGGCTTATTATCCCGGCGCACCGAGACGTTACCGCAAGACGGAAGGCGCGCAGGATGCGCACGAGGCGATTCGCCCGAGTAACGTAAATCTGGATCCTGAGATGATCAAGGACAGCTTGACGAAGGATCAATACCGTCTTTATAAGCTCATTTGGAGCCGTTTTGTGGCTTGCCAAATGTCTGACGCACGTTATGATGCGATTCAGATTGACACTGTTTGTGCCGGTCATACCTTCCGTGCATCGCAGCAGATGATGAAATTTGCCGGTTTTACCGCAGTGTATGAGGAAGGCAAGGACGATGAAGCGGAAGAGAAGCATAATGCACTGCCTGATTTGAAGGGCGATGAGAGACTTCTTTGCGAAAAAGCGAGCAAGGAACAGCATTTTACAATGCCGCCTGCACGTTATACGGAGGCGACCCTGGTCAAGGCAATGGAAGAAAAGGGCGTTGGAAGACCTTCTACCTATGCTTCGATCGTTGCAACGATTCAAGACCGGGAGTATGTGATCAAGAAGGATAAACGTTTGTCACCGACACCGCTGGGAGAGGTCGTCACGGATTTGATGCTCGAGAGATTCAACGATGTGATTGACGTTGAATTCACCGCAAATATGGAAAAGCACTTGGATGAGATCGAAGAGGGAAATATCCCATGGAAGCAGGTTTTGCGGGATTTCTATGCTGGGTTCCATCAGGAGATGATCGATGCGGAGGCAGCCCTTGAGGGCAAGCGTATCAAGGTCCCCGATGAGGTTTCTGACGAGATCTGCGAGCTTTGCGGAAAGCAGATGGTCGTAAAGATCGGTCGATTTGGTCGATTCCTGGCTTGCCCCGGTTTCCCAGAGTGCAAGAATACGAAACCGATCGTTGAGAAAATGCCGGGACGCTGCCCGAAATGCGGTAGTGCGATCTTTAAGCGCAAGAGCAAAAAGGGCTATGTTTTCTATGCTTGCGAGCGTGGCTTGGATTGCGGCTTTATGACGTGGGATGTGCCGACGGCAAATGATTGCCCCACCTGCGGTCAGACAATGTTCAAGCGCTCGGGAAAGGGACAGATGAAGCCGTTCTGCATCAACGAAGAATGCCCTGCATTCCTGCCTGAGGACAAGCGTGGCTATAAGCGGAAGATGCCGCAGGCAACGACTGAAAATGTCGAAAAGGATCTGCCTGAGGAGACCAAGAAAAAAGGACGAAAGAAAAAATGACAGAAGTTAAGGTCATCGGTGCCGGCTTGGCAGGAAGCGAAGCTGCATGGCAGTTGGCTGAGCGTGGGTTTGCGGTGAAGCTCTATGAGATGAAGCCGAAAAAAATGTCGCCTGCACATCATTGTGATGATTTTGCGGAGCTTGTTTGCTCCAACTCTTTGCGTGGCGATCGCTTGGAAAATGCGGTCGGCTTGCTTAAAGAGGAGCTGCGTCGCTTGAACAGCTTGATCATGAAATGTGCAGATGCAACCCGTGTGGAAGCAGGAGGCTGCTTGGCGGTCGATCGCTACGGTTTTTCCGGTCTGGTTACCGAAAAAATTAAGAATCATCCGAATATCACCGTTGTCGGTGAGGAAGTGACAAAAATTCCCGAAGGTCCCGTGATCGTTGCGACCGGTCCGCTGACATCGGATGCACTCAGTGATGCGATCGCAGAATATTTTGGCGATTCAGAGTATTTGCATTTTTACGATGCGGCTGCGCCGTTGGTCACGCTCGATTCGGTCGATATGGAGCATGCTTGGTTTGCATCAAGATACGATCGAGGCAGTGCGGATTATATCAATTGCTCCATGGAACGCTGGGAATATCAAGCTTTCGTAAAAGAACTGGCGAATGCGCAGGAGGCTGAGGTTCACGGCTTCGAGGACAAGAATGTTTTCGAGGGCTGCATGCCGGTCGAGGTCATGGCACGCCGTGGCGAGGATACGCTTCGCTACGGACCGCTCAAGCCTGTTGGTTTGAGAGACCCGAAAACGGGCAGAGAGCCTTATGCCGTCGTTCAGCTTCGTCGTGATAATGCGGCAGGCAGCATTTATAATATCGTTGGTTTCCAGACACATCTGCGTTTTTCCGAGCAGAAGCGTGTTTTTTCGATGATCCCTGCGCTTAAAAATGCGGAATTTGTGCGCTACGGTGTGATGCACCGTAACACATTCCTAAATTCGCCGAAGCTGCTTGACAGAACCTATGCCGATCGCAATCATCCGCTTGTGGCATTTGCAGGTCAGATGACAGGCGTAGAGGGATATGTGGAATCCTGCGCATCGGGATATTTGGCGGCTGTCAGTATGGCAGCACGTCTGCGTGGCGAGGAAATTCCGAATTTTACCAATGTTACCGCAATCGGTGCTTTGGCAGAATATATCAGTGATCAGTCTGTTGTGAATTTCCAACCGATGAATATCAATTTTGGCATCATTGCACCGCTGACGGAGCGTGTGAAAGGAAAAGCCAATAAAAATCTTGCCATTGCCAACCGTGCGCTTGCTTTTTTGGAGGCAATGAGAAATGAGGAAAACGCATGAAGATCATAATTGACGCTATGGGCGGCGACAATGCGCCCGAACAGATCGTGGTCGGAGCATTGCAATCTGCGAAAGAGTTCAATGTGCAGCTGATTTTGGTGGGACGAGGTGAGGAAATTCTTGCCTGTATGCGCAAAAATGGCTGGGAGACCCTTCCGTCCGGCGTTGAGATCGCTCATGCTGATGATGTGGTCGAAATGCACGATGACCCGGCGCAGGTGGTGCATCAGCATCGCAATTCGTCGATGGTTTTGGGACTGAAGATGCTCGCTGACGGTCAGGGGGATGCTTTCATTTCTGCGGGCAACACCGGCGCACTTTTGACTGCGGCTACATTGCTTGTCAAGCGCATTCGTGGCATTCGCCGCGCCGCATTGGCTCCGGTCATTCCGCTTGGAAATCAATCGATTTTGATCGATGCCGGTGCAAATGTTTCTTGCACACCTGAATTTTTGCTGCAGTTTGGCTGCATGGGTGCGCTTTATGCCAAGCATGCACTGAAAAAAGTGAATCCTCGTGTCGGTCTTTTGAACAACGGAACGGAGGAAACGAAGGGCGATGATTTGCGCAAGGAAGCCTACGTCCTTTTGAAGGAAGCCGGTGAAAAGGGCATGATCAACTTCATTGGCAACGTCGAAGCAAGAGAAGCTGTCGGCGGCGATGTGGATGTCATTGTTGCGGACGGATATTCCGGAAATGTATTCCTCAAGGCCATTGAAGGCACTGCAAAGTATATGTCCAACCAGCTCAGCGGAATTTTCCGCAGAAATTTGATTTCTAAGCTTGGTGCGCTTTGCTGCATGAAGGGGATCAAGAATCTGAAATCCAGTATGGACTACCGCAATATCGGCGGTTCAATGATCGTTGGCATTTCCAAGCCCGTGATCAAGGCGCATGGCTCGTCTGATGCGCTTGCCATGCGTGGGGCGATTCGTCAGGCGATCAATGCGGTGGACTGTGGCTTCTGCGAGGCGATCAAGGAGAATGTTTCCGGTATGACGCTTGCAAGGGAGAGATGATGATGTGGTCGAAGCTTGAAAAGGCAATTGGATATACATACAGAGACAAAGAATTGCTGAAAATGGCGCTGTCTCATTCTTCCTATGCAAACGAGACGTATAAGGATAACCTGAGAAGCTACGAACGTCTGGAATTTTTGGGCGATTCGATCCTGGGCTTTGTTACGGCGGATTTTTTGTATCGTTCGTTTCCGAGCAAGTTAGAAGGCGAGCTTTCAAGGATCAGAGCCGATTTGGTTTGCGAAAAGAATCTTTCCGATGTGGCGGATGATTTGGGGATTGGCGCATTTTTGCTCCTTGGACATGGCGAAGAGCAAGGTGGCGGTCGCAAACGGACGGGAATTTTGTGCGATGTGATGGAGTCGATCATTGCTTCGGTCTATTTAGATAGTGGCTTTGAGGCGGCGAAAAGCTTGATCACGCGCTTGATTCTCCCGAAAATTTCCGTGGCAGAAAAATTCCATGATTATAAAACCGAGCTACAGGAGCTGGTTCAGCAGAAGAAGGACCAAGTTCTTGCCTATGAGCTGATCGGAGAGAGCGGACCGGATCACTGCAAGGAATTCAGTGTTTGCGTCAAGCTGAACGGCAAAGTGGTTGGCAGTGGTAGCGGCACAAGCAAAAAACGTGCTGAACAGGCAGCTGCATCGGTTGCACTTGAAGAGCTGAAGACGCATTTCGATGAAAATCATTTCAAATAATCAAATAACAATGCCCTGCACAGACCAAAATCTGTGCAGGGCATTGTTATTCAAAATCAATCCTCTACACGCAATGACAAGCGCTCGGAATATTGCTTACGGAAGTCGGCAAATGTGCCGGCATCCAAGGCGTCTCTGATGCGCTGCGTCAGCTTGTTATAGAAATAAAGATTGTGCATTACTGCCAAACGCATTGCCAGCATTTCTTCTGCCTTGAAGAGGTGACGGATATACGCACGGGAATAGCGTTTGCACACGGGGCAATCACAAAGCGGATCGATCGGACGTTCGTCACGTTCATATTTCGCATTTTTCATATTCAGTGTGCCGGACCATGTGAACAGCTTAGCATGACGAGCATTTCTTGCGGGCATTACGCAATCAAAAAAGTCAACGCCTCTTGCAACTGCTTCGATGATATTCGACGGTGTGCCGACACCCATCAAGTATCTGGTCTTTTCTTTTGGCATATACGGCTCGACCGATTCAATAATATCATACATCGTCTGCGTGGGTTCGCCGACAGCAAGACCGCCGATGGCATATCCGGGCAGGTCGAGGTCGGCGATCATTTTCATGTGCTCGATGCGCAGATCGGCGTACGTTCCGCCCTGGTTGATGCCCCAAAGCATTTGCTGTGGGTTGACCGTGTCGGGCAGGGCGTTCAGTCTTGCGTTTTCTTTTTTACAGCGCTCCAGCCAGCGATACGTTCTTTGGATAGATTTGATCACATATTCACGAGGGGAGGGGTTCTCGATACATTCATCGAATGCCATGCAAATGTCAGAGCCTAAATTCGACTGAATCTGCATACTCTCCTCCGGACCCATGAAGATCTTATGACCGTCCAAATGTGAGGCAAAATAGACACCTTCTTCTTTGATTTTTCGCAAAGAGGAAAGCGAAAATACTTGAAAACCGCCTGAATCCGTTAAGATCGGCTTGTTCCAGGTCATAAACTTATGCAAGCCGCCCATGTCCTTTACGACACGGTCGCCTGGGCGCAAGTGCAAATGATAGGTGTTGGAGAGCTCGACCTGACAGCCGATGTTTTCCAAATCCTCCGCACTCAGCGCACCTTTGATCGCACCCTGCGTGCCGACATTCATGAAGACGGGGGTTTGCACCGTACCGTGTGCACAGGTAAATTCACCGCGTCGGGCTGCTCCCTCTATTTTCAGAAGCTTAAACATCCTTTCCCCTCCTTAAACGATCAGCATGGCATCACCGAAGCTAAAGAAACGATAACGCTCCTGCACTGCTTCGGCGTAAGCACCCATGACATTTTCATAGCCTGCAAAAGCGGAAACAAGCATGATCAGTGTGCTCTCCGGCAAATGAAAATTTGTGATCAGCGCATCCATTGCCTTGAAGCGATAACCGGGATAGATAAAAATATCTGTCCATGCCGAACACTCTTCGAAGCTTCCGTCCTCATTTGCCAAGGATTCCAATGTTCTACATGAGGTCGTTCCAACACAGACGATACGACCGCTGCTTTGCTTGGTTTCGTTCAGGATCTGTGCTGTTTCCTCCGAGAGCATGCAAAACTCACTGTGCATATGATGATTGGTGACGTCATCGACTTTGACGGGGCGGAAAGTGCCCAAGCCAACGTGCAATGTGACATAGGCAAGCTTGACACCCTTTTCCTTGATCCGATCTAAAAGTTCTTCCGTAAAATGAAGACCGGCGGTAGGTGCGGCAGCTGAGCCGTTGATTTTCGAATAGACCGTTTGATAGCGCTCAGCATCGTGCAGTTCTTCTTTGATGTAGGGCGGCAACGGCATTTTTCCGAGCTGCTCCAAGATTTCAAGAAAAATTCCCTCATAGTGGAAGCGGACCATGCGATTACCGGTTTCTGTTTCAGAAAGAATTGTAGCACGGAGCTCACCGTTTCCGAAAATGACCTCAGCGCCTGCGCGAAGCTTACGCCCCGGCTTTGCAAGGCATTCCCAAACATCATCCTCTTTTTGTGTCAAAAGGAGCAGCTCTACGGCGCCACCCGTTGGACGTTGTCCCAAAAGTCTTGCCGGAAGCACTCTGGAGTTGTTCATGACCAAGCAATCGCCGGCTTGTAAATAATCCAAAATATCCGCAAAATGACGATGCTCTCTTGCACCGCTTTCCTTATGCATAACGAGCAGGCGAGAGCTGTCACGCTGGAGCAGGGGCGTCTGTGCGATCAGCTCCTGCGGAAGATCGTAGTAAAAGTCACTGGTTTTCAATATTCTATCGTCCTTTAGCATTGTAATATTTATTCGGTGACTCGTTATATGGGAAAGGTATGCTTAAATCACATCAAGTCACCATATAAAATCCAGTAATATTATTGTAACATATTTCATGTCATTGCGCAAGGAACAAATGTAGAATAATATTTCAAATTATTCTTGCAATATTTACAAAACATGATATAATAAAATTGTATACGATTTAGTAAATCAAATCATTAAATTAAAGGAGGCAATTATGAAAAACTACATGCATCGTTTTTTCTCCCTTGTGCTGGTTCTTGCGATGCTCCTGTCGGTGCTTCCGACGGCTGCGTTTGCAACAGAGCCTGCGCAAATCAAGGAAGCTGTCAATGAGCCTATCATCAATGACGGCGGAACATCCTTTGCCGCCAGAACTGGCGGTCCTCGTCGTGACAGCGCGACGTATTACAAGATCGACAGTGCTGCGGACTTTGGTAGTGATACTTATGTTCTTATTACCGATGCGGCTGAGGACGATGAGACCTACACGCATTATGCTTTGCTGACCAGCTCGGACGGCAACGGTATTGCGGGTATGCTGTCAAGCCCTGCAACCTTTACAAGCACACCGCAGGTAATTACCGCAGGGTCGGGTCTTGCATGGACAGTTACTTATTCCGGTGGAAAGTTTACGATTCAGGACTCGAACGGCAACTATTTGACAGATACCACAGACAGTACCGGCTACGGTCTGGAGCTTAGCACGACCGCTCATACCTGGACAGCGTCGGAGGATTCGGAGGATCAGTTTGTTTTCACCTCTGAAAATGGCAATGTCTTATCTTTGAGAACGGATCTGACAACGCTTGGCAGCAATGACTACCCGATCTTCTGCACTGCATCTTCTTCAAGCAAGGGCTCTTGCTACTTCCATGTTTATAGAGCAAATTGTCCGCATACTTATGCATATGCCTGCCAATATGACGGAACCCATATACGTTATTGTACATCGGGCTGTAGTTACAGTGAGAGCTTTGATTGCACCATGTCTAACGGCACCTGCTCTACCTGCGGATATACCGGTGATCACACCGTCACATTCAGCGTCCCCGATGGCGTGGATCCGATCGATCCGATCGTCTGCTCGCAGATCACTCTGCCCGTGCCGACAGGTACGCCGAGCGTCAATCCCAACAATGCGACCTTTGTCGGCTGGGTAGTTACTGCGGTCGATAATTCCTCGACAGCTCCGACGATCTATAACACTACAAAGACCTATTATATCCCCGGCGATGTTTCTCTGCATGCGCTTTATTCCTATGCGGAAAGCTCGACTTACACACTTTATGACGGCTCATCCGAGCTTGCGGCAGGGGATAAGGCGATCATCGTTGCCCGTGATTTCGACTATGCGATGTCGAGAACGCAGAACAATAACAACCGTGCATCCGAAGCCATCACTAAGTCTGATAACACCATTACCGTTTCTTCGACAGATAATGTTGCTGAATTCTCCATCGGCTATGGGATCAACGGCAGCACTGAAGCCTCGCAGTATTCTTTGAATGACGGCTCCGGCTATTTGGCAAGTGCGTCTTCCAGCAAGAATCTGCTTCATACAGAAGCTGAGCTGGATGAGAACAGCACCTGGGCATTCTCCATGGATTCGAGCACCTATGCTGTGACACTGACAGCGCAGGGTGAGTATACAAGAAACACCATTCGCTACAATGCGAGCAACAACCCACCGCTGTTTGCATGCTACGCAGCGGACAATGCAAGCCTTCGTGAGATCCAGCTTTATCTGCTGACATCGCAGAGCGGCGTGATCTACACTACTGAGTTTGAAGCGGCTTGCGAGCACATCTTTACATATTCCTCCAATGGTGACGGTACGCATACCGCAACCTGCGGCGATTGCGGCTACACCGAGGAATCGGATTGCAATCTCACAGATGGGGCATGTCCTGATTGTGGCTATACCGATGTCGTCGAGTATACCGTAAGCTTTGTTGTTCCGGAGGGTGTGAATGCGATCGACCCGATCACAGGTTCCGAGATCGTATTGCCGACCCCGAGCGGTACGCCGGCTTATGATTATAACAATGCAACTTTTATCGGTTGGACCGATGCTTCGATTTCCAACTCTGAAGTTGCTCCTGCGATTTACAATACTTCTGACAGTTATGCACTGTCTGAGGATCTCACGCTTTATGCGCTGTATTCCTACACCAGCGGTGGTAGCGGCTCCGTCTTTACGCTCTATGATGGTTCAAGCGAGATTTCTGTAGGAGACAAGGCGATCATTGTTGCCATGGACTATGACTATGCGCTTTCGACAACGCAGAACTCCAACAACCGTGGCGTTGCTGCAATTGTGAAGAATGGCAATGCCATTTCTCTCACATCAGCCGATAGCGTGCAGATTCTTACGATCGGTTACGGTGTCAATGGCAGCTCCGAGCCTTCGGTGATCTCGTTTGCAACGGAAACAGGCTATCTGACTTCTGCATCCTCTTCCGGCAACTATCTGCGTACGTCGGAGACCTTGAACGAGAATAGCTCCTGGGCATATGTTTTGGATACGACGACCAATGAGCTTACATTGACGGCACAGGGCAGTTATACCAGAAACACGATGCGCTATAACAAATCCTCCACCATTTTTGCTTGCTATGCTGCAGAAAATTCACAGTATGGCGTGCAGCTTTATATTCAGACCTCTGCCGGCACAGGTACAACGATCTATACCACCGAGTTTTCGGAGAATGATTGCCTGCATGAGTTTGAATATTCTGCAAATGGTGACGGCACCCATAGCGTTGAATGCTTGATTTGCGGCTACACGGGTACTGAGGATTGCAATCTTGCCGATGGTCCGTGTCCGGATTGTGGCTATGAGGAAGAATGCCTGCATGATGAAATGACCTTCTCTACCAACGAAGACGGCACGCATAACTTCGCTTGTGCAAACTGTGATTATTCCGGCGTTGAGGATTGCGATCTTTCTGATGGTCCGTGCCCGGATTGCGGCTACGAGGAAGAATGCCTGCACGAGCTGACCTATACCACCAACGATGACGGCACGCATAACTTTGCTTGCGCCAACTGTGACTATTCCGGCGTTGAGGATTGCGATCTTTCGATCGGGGCTTGTCCGGAATGCGGCTACACAGAGATTTCTGAGTATACTGTGACTTTCGTTGTTCCTGCGGGCGTGGATGCTGTTGAACCGATCGTGGGTTCTGCGGCAACGTTCCCTGTCCCGACAGGTACACCGAATAATAACTATTACAACGCTGTGTTTGTCGGCTGGACTACGGAAATCGTGCAAGATTCCGTGAGTGCTCCGAACTATTATAAAACGAATACTTCTTATGCGATCGAGAGCGACATGACCCTTTATGCGCTGTATGCATATACCGGCGCAGGCACAATATTTACGCTCTATGATGGCACTGAGCCTTTGAGCGCCGATACACAGGCGATCATTGTTGCCAAGGATTATGACTACGCAATTTCTACCACGCAGAATACGAACAACAGAGCGCCTGCGGAAATTACAAAGTCTTCTGACAATACGATTTCTTTGGCAGCGAACAGCGCAGTTGCTGTCTTTACCATCGGTTGGGGCATCAACGGCTCTGCCGATACGACACAGATTTCCTTGAAGGATGATCAAGGCTATTTGCGTGCAGCATCTTCCACCGGCAACTATCTTCGTGTCGGCTCTGCAGTGGATGAAAACAGCACATGGCTTTATACAGTCGATTTGGCTGACAGCTCTATTACGCTGACGGCACAGGGCAGCTACACCAGAAATACGATCCGATATAATAAGTCTTCAAACCTGTTTGCTTGCTATGCAGCAGATAATGCGAACCAGATGCCGGTGCAGCTCTATGTAGCTTCCGGCAGCGCTGCGAAGACCTACACTACCGTATTTAGTGAGACTTGTCCGCATACCTCGACCACGACGACGACTGAGGAGGCATCCTGTGTAGCCAGTGGCTATACAGAGGAAATTTGTGATCTGTGTGGTGAAATTCTGAGTAGTTCCGTGATTGAAGCTTTTGGTCACGACTACGTTGCAAGCGTCACTGCGCCGACCTGCGTTGCCCAGGGCTACACCACCTATACCTGTCTGGCATGCAATGACAGCTATATTTCCGATTATGTGTCTGTGGGCGAGCATGATTATATTGCCGAGGTCACCACGCAGGCGACCTGCACGTCCGAGGGCGTGATCACCTTTACCTGCTCTGCGTGCGGCGACAGCTATACAGAGATTATCGCTTCCGGAGGTCATACCTACAATGATGGTGTGATCACGACAGCGGCTACCTGTGCCGCAGACGGTGTCATGACCTACACCTGCACAGGCTGTGGTACCAGTTATACCGAGCCGATCCCCGCATTGGAGCATGACTATGCTGCAACAGTAATTGAGCCGACCTGCGGCGATCGTGGCTACACACATTATAAGTGCTTGATTTGCGGTGAGGGATACGAGTCAGATTACACGGAACCGACAGGCGAGCATGATTATATCGCAAGTGTTGTGGATGCAACCTGTGCAACACAGGGCTATACAAAGTATACCTGCTTGGTATGCGATTATACCTATAATTCTGATTTCGTTGCTGCGACAGGTGAGCATGACTACATCGCCAGTGTCGTTGCGCCGACTTGCACAGAGCAGGGTTATACGAAATATACCTGCCTGGAATGCAGTTACAGCTATGAATCTGATTACATCGAGGCAACCGGCGAGCACGACTATATCGCAACTGTTATCGCACCGACTTGCTCCTCGGTTGGTCTTACGGAGTACAAATGCTCACTCTGCGGTGATAGCTATACGACGGATTATGTGCCTTCCGTTGGTCATGCTTATACCTATACGGATAACGGTGATACTCATACCATCGGCTGCTCGACCTGCGACTATTCAGTCGTAGAGAATCACACATGGAATGATGGCGTGATCACAACGCAGCCTTCCTGCGGTGTGGACGGCGTTACTGTTTACACCTGCACGACTTGCCCCGCTCAGAAGACTGAAGTGATCCCTTCCGTAGATCATGCGTCCGTCTTCGTTGCAGCAAGCAGTGCAACCTGCACTGAAAATGGTGCTATGGCTCATTATAAATGCTCGAACTGCGGTAAGATCTTCCTTGATGCCGCATGCACCTATGAGCTCCCCTCTGACTATGTCATTGTTGCACCCACCGGACATAGCTATGTCTATAACAATACAGGAACTGCAACGCATACCATCACCTGCGCAAACGGCTGCAATTATAATGTGAGCGAAGCGCATACCTACACAGACGGCACTTGCATCTGTGGTGCTGCTGAAAATGCAACACCTGAATATGCGCCGGAGCCTTCCCTGAAGTTTACCATGAGTATTTCTGTTGGCGTAGAAATGACCGTTACCTATAATATCATGGGAGATGATGTCAACTCCTACAAGGACTTCTATCTGGAGGTTAAAAAGGATGTTGCAGGCGGTGAAGCCGTTACGACGATCTACGGCTTGACTTCCGATCGCGAGCCGATGACCGCTAAGGTCAATCCGAGCACCGGTGAGGCTTTGATGTATCAGGTTACCTATAAGGGCATCAACGCCAAGGAAATGGGCGATAACTTCTCCACCACGCTTTACGCAGTGGCAGAAAATGGTACCATCTACTACGGTAACACTACCGTTGATTCCATTAAGAATTTCTTGGTTGGTAAGATCGATGCTGCAGCTTCCAGTGCTGAGCTGAAGACGATGGCAGTTGATATGCTGAAATACGGTGCGGCAGCTCAGATTCGATTGAATTATAACACCGGAAATTTGGTTACGGCTGATTTGACCGCTGCGCAGCTTTCATATGCAACGCAGGAGATTCCTTCTGCAACGGATAACTCAAGTGCTATCGGAGATGGAAAGAGCCTTAATATGGCAATCACGGTTGGTGCAAGAGTGCAGCTGAATTTATCTTGTGTGCACTCTCCGACCGATGAGTCCGCAATGAAGTTTGTAGTGATCGATTCGAGTAAAGGCACCGTGATCTCCGAGCTGCCTGTTACTGTGAATGGTGGTGTGTTCTGCAAGGGCGTATTTAATGATGTCGGCGCAAAGGAAATGAGACGTGTTATTACCATCATCCTTTATGAAGGTGACACAGCGGTCTCCAAGATGACGAATTGGAGCGTCGAAAGCTACGTCGCTCAGACGAGAGCGAAGACCAATGTGGCTGAGGATGAGCTTAACATGGTCAATGCAATGCTTACATACGGCGATTCCGTAGCAGCATATATGGAAACTCTCGGCTAAAGCGTTTGTTCTCAAAAGCACAATTAAAAAGGGCTTGTAAATACAGCCAAATAAAAAGCGGAGGATTCCAAAAGTGGGATCCTCCGCTTGATTCATGAGAGTACTTTTTATGTTGGTGTGAAATTCTGAAGAAAATCAAATTTTCTGAACGTAAAAAACAAGAAAAAACCTTGATTCCCGAAGAAATCAAGGTTTTTGGTGGAGATAAGCGGGATCGAACCGCTGACCTCTTGAATGCCATTCAAGCGCTCTCCCAGCTGAGCTATACCCCCGAATATATGTAGCTTTGCGGAACGATGATATTATAGCAGAAGTATTTCAAAAATGCAAGTGTTATTTTCGAAAATATATTACATTTTTTTAGATATTACAAAGCTGTGTGACAGCGAGAGGGTGCGGGAAGTTGTTTTGCAATTTTTGCGTATTTTTACAGCATTACTGCTATGTCTGCGACGCAATTATGCTGAAATGTGAAAAATGAATAGTGACGATTTGTACGAAAAGAGCTTATTCAAAAAAGTCGCTTGTTACTTTCGGGACGAAAGACATATTTGCAGGCAGGAGGAAATATAGAAAAGGTAATTTCAAATGCTGCTATATTTGCACAGAAAGAGCCGGTTCGTTTGACAGCGAATATGACATCCTCGAAGGCGTGGCTGTAACGTCTTTCGAGCAATTCTTCCGAAAAAGCAGAGGCAACTATGTCAGGGGGATTACGAAATGCGCCGCACCCGAAAGCGCCTAAAATAAGTGCCTGAATGTCATTTTCAATACAAACTTCAAATAAATTTTTTATCCGCTTTTTAAGAATGTCTTTCAAACATCCGCCATCTATAGCGACTTGCTTATCTGCTATTTATGATATTTATAGAAAGGCTGTGCTTGCGCTGAAATTAGACAAGGATGCTCTGCACAAGTATTCCTCTTGCGCTTTTGCGCCACGCAAAACCCCGCCACCAGGTTCAATAGGGTTGGCGAAGTTTAATACAGCTGTTTTCCTTTCGCATGATACGGTTTTTTCAGCTTCGATCAATGTTAGGCTTTCTTCGAAATGTACTTTTGAAGAAAGCTTGGGCTGTTTTTGTGATTCGCATAAACTGATGTGTTTTGAATTGCTGTCAGGGTAGCCGTGGATAAAAACTCGTCCGTTTTAATTACGGTTATTGTTTCGTTAAATACTTCTATGTTATTCATTGCTGTTCTTCCGTTTATAATCGATATTTATTTCTATGAGACATGGATATGCAAAAAAGCACGCCGAAGCGTGCTTTTTTACATGGTCGGAGTGTCGGGATTTGAATTACAGTTATTTTCTGTATCGGTTTAGATTTACGCTGTTTTTTGCACGCATGGACACAAATTTTGATATTGCTTGCATGGATGAATTAAGAATCCGGAAGCGAAAAAGGGAAAAAACAAGGGAAAAGAAGGCCGCTTTTTATTTATTTACTGCCCTTATAAACTGCTCCATCCTGGTGGCACTTTCTCTTTTCATTTGCTCCGTCACATGGCCGTACACGTCTAATGTAAAAGCGGCGGTTGCGTGGCCTAAGTTCTCTTGCACCGTTTTTATATCGTCACCGGAGCGGATCGAGGCTACGGCATAAGAATGGCGCAGATCGTGAAAGCGTGTTGCAGGGCTTCCTATGGCTTCTACGACCTTCTTAAATGCGCTGTAGATGGTTTTGGGTTTTAGATGCTGTCCTAATTCATCGGTAAAAACAAAGCCCGTATCTGCCCAGCATTCGCCGTAGCGCAAGCGGTTCTCTAATTGCTTTCGCTTTGCGTGGTGCAGGACAGTAACTACAAAGGGGGCTGCTGTGATAGTTCTTCCCTTACTATTTTTTGGTGATGTGAGCTGGTATGTATCTTTCTTTCCGACTACCTTCTGAAGCTGTTTGTTGATGGTGATCGAGCCTTTGTTAAGATCTACACACTCCCACAGCAGCCCTAAAACCTCACCCTCACGCATTCCAGTAAACAGGGCAACTGTGAACAGCTCTTCGTATTTGTGCCCTTGGATAGCCTTTAAGAATGCGCTTATCTGCCCTTCGTCAAGTGGCGTAAGCTCTTTACGGATTACACGAGGAAGAATGCAAGCATCTGTAGGATTGAAACGAATGTAGCCATTTGCTACCGCCTGTTGTAAGGCTTTATGGAGGATGCCGTGAACGTTTTTGATCGTCTTGGGGGATAATGCCGCTGTGCCTCTTTTCGCTTCACCAAGGCCATTATAAAAGCTCTGGACGGTGTGCGCATTCAGCATATCCAGGCGAATCGCACCTAAGCCGGGTTTGAGGTGGTTCTTCACAATGATCTGATATGATTCGACCGTCCGAGGCTTTACGCCTCCGAGGTATTCCGCTGTCCATATGTCGAGCCATTGCCCTACGGTCATTTTGCTCGGGGCCGTATAGGTTCCTGCATCTATGGCAGCGGTTGCCGCCTTCAGCTTCTGTGCTACCTCTTTCTGCGTTTTGCCGCTGATGCTGCGCTGGATCTGCTTTCCGGTACCGGGATCATAGCCGGTTGTGTAGCGAGCTTCCCAGTAAACATACTCCTTGCCGTTACGTGTGACGGTCTTTTTGCGGATCGTGCCGGTTCCGGCCGCTGCTCTTCTTGCCATAAAAAAATAAACTCCTTTCTTGACAATGCGCCCGAAAGGAATTATAATACAAGGGCGCACTGGTGCTTATGATTTGATCGTCTGGGTATTTGTGTTGCATCGACCGTGTCGGAGTTGCCGCTCCTGCACGGTCTTTTTATGCGTTTACGCCGCTTCGGGTTAGTCCTGGGGCGGCTTTTCTGTTGCTTTGGGCTTACCGATTGAATTTCTAAATTCTTCTTGTTGCCCTTTACGGGGATCGGCTTTCAACCATCCTCCAGTGCCGTCGTCATATACCTCGATACCTTTAGCAATTAGATCGTCAATAAAAAACTTTGTATATGTTTCAACGCTATGCTGAATTGCATATTCATATTGGGCACTGTCGAGAAGATATAACTTGCCTCGATTGTGATCTACAATTAAAGTGTGATCATTCTGGCCATCATACGAATACTCTTCAAGAAAATCATAGCCAAGAGATCCAAGGCCAGAATCTTCAAAAACCTGAAAACCTAGGGAGCTGAGGTACATATCAAAATAGCGAGATTTGTTAATTTCATCACTAATGACTTCGGGAGCTAAATCTCTTATTGAATAAGGCTCACTATTGCATAAAGCTGAAACGGAAAAATTTAAGGCACTTGCTAATCTTACTAAGATTTCATAGCGTGGCTCTCGTTTGCCTAACTCATATTGTTGAATAGTCCCGGTTGCTACTTCAGCAGCATCAGCAAGCTGCTTTTGTGTCATATTGCGGTATTTTCGAGCTTCCTTTATTCGTTCACCTATAGTCATTGTTAATCACCCAATGTCTATTATAGCAGAAAAATTCAAAAAAGCAATCAAAAATATATATTTTCCCTATTGACATATTCAAATGAGTATGCTATTATAAAAACACATTCAAACGAATGTGAAAAAAATTAAGGAGGTGTACAAACGAATGGAATTTGATAAACGCAAAATCAAGGTTTGCATGGCGCTAAACGGCTTGACTACGAAAGCCCTTGCTGAGAAGATGGGAATGCAGGCTAACAATCTTAGCACCGTATTAACCCGTGGCACTTGCCGCCCTGAAACAGCTGCACGCATCGCCGAAGGTTTAGGCGTGTCGGTTGCCGAAATCATGAAGGAGGAGTAATCAATGGAAACTGTAATCAAGCGTGAAAAGCTGACTCTGACCATCGCCGAAGCGGCTGAGCTTGTCGGAGTTAGCACGTCAAAAATGTATCAGCTCGCAAGGATCAAAGGCTTTCCGGCTATCCGTGTCGGTAAGCGTGTGCTGGTATCCGCAAAGAAGTTGCCCATTTGGGTAGAAGAACAAGCAGAGAAAGGTTGGTATAACTATGAAGTCTGAAATTAAAATCCCTGTCCGTGCATATTCCGTGAAAATCCGTGACGAGCGCACGGGCGAAAAGATGGATGATACTATCATCATGGAAAAGGCAAAGCTGCAGGCCGGCGCAATGGTCGGCTTGGGCGATGAAGATATTATCTACCGTCTGTATAACCGTCAGGGCTTCCGTGTGCTGCAGATCGGTGAGGTACATAAGACGATCATCACCATTGATCTGAACCAGGCATATAACGAGCTTGTCGCAGAAGAATATCTTGCAATGGAAGAACAGATGGCATCCAATGCGGTACAGGATGGAGACTGACTGTTGAGCAAGGCTGCGCTTATTCAAGAATCATTCTACGAATCTATGAAAATCTTACCCGATGCTGAACGGCTCGCCCTATATGATTCCATTTGTGAATATAGCTTGAAGGATAAGGAGCCGGAAAATTTATCGCCGGTTGCGAATAGTCTGTTTATTTTGATGCGCCCAAATATTGATTCATCGAACAAACGATATCGCGCTAGCATTTCGAACGGCAAGAAAGGTGGCGCACCCGTTGGAAATCAGAATGCTCGAAAACAACCTAAAAACAACCAAAAGACACAACCTAAAAACAAGCAGGATTATGATTTTGATTTAGATTCTGATTATGATTCAGAAAATGATTATGAGTTTGATAATGATTCTCATACCACCCCTATAGCCCCCCTATGCCACCCTATAGGGGTGTCTACAGAAGCAGAAGCAGATGCAGATGCAGAAACAAAAGGAGAGGGTAATAAGGCGGCTAAGCCGCCGCACAACCGCTTTTTTCCTCCGTCTGTGGATGAAGTTAGGGAATATTGCAAGGAACGAGGCAACAGCGTCGATCCTGTGCGCTTTGTCGATTACTACACCGCTAACGGATGGATGGTCGGTAAGTCCAAAATGAAGGACTGGAAGGCCGCTGTCAGAACCTGGGAGAGCAATCAATTTGACAACGGAAGGGGTGATACCAAGAGTGGAAGCAATAACAGAATCAATGGCGATGGATGGGACCTCTCGAAAGGAATTGACCTTTGAGCAAATGTCTCAGGATGAATATGAGCAGTGGCAAGTAGACCAGTTGAACAAAACGCCGGGACATCTCAACGAAAGAGACGGCTATGACTGCGCTGAGTGTATGAACCGTGGCGAGTTTTACAAGATCGTAAAGAAAAACGGACTTTCGTACAGGACGGCTTATGATTGCAAATGTGCGCCTACACGGCGTTCTATCATGAGGGCAAAGTGTAGCGGAATAAAAGATATAATGTCAATATCTTTTGCAAAATGGATCGCTACGGAGGAATGGCAGAAGACCGTAAAGCAAGCGGCGCAGGACTTCGCCAAAGCTCCGCAAGGATGGTTCTTTATCGGCGGTCAATCCGGCTGCGGTAAAACGCATCTATGTACCGCCATTTGTAGAGAGCTGTTGCTATCCGGTCAAGAGGTACAGTATATGCAATGGCGTGATGCGGTCATGAAGCTGAAAGTGCGAGATCTTACGCTCGAACAGCGAGAGAGCCTTATAAACGGCTTCAAAAAGGCGAAAGTTCTCTACATAGATGATTTGTTCAAGACGGGCAAAAATCTCGATGGAAGCGAGCAACGCCCCACAAGCGCAGATGTAAATATCGCCTTTGAAATTCTGAATTACCGCTACAACAATCCCGAAATGGTGACGATTATTTCAAGTGAGTTTACAGCGATCGAAATACTCGATATTGATGAAGCTATCGGCGGTAGGCTATACGAACGATCCGCACCGCTGAATATTCGAAAAGACAAGGCGAAAAATTACCGCTTACGAAATCAAATAAATTTATAGGAGGTTATAACCAATGAAAGAAGAAAATACTGCAATCAATCAGAACTTAGCCGCTTATGCGAATGTACTGCTTGATGCACCGATGGACGAGCTTGAAAAGCATTGTGCAGAGATGGAAAGAAACGAGGCGGCTTGTCAGAAATTCGTTGATTTTCACAATTCCATAACGGGAGAGCAGACGGCAAGGCTTGCAGACCATATGAAGATCTTCCGGCTGCTGTCCTGCATGACCGAAAACGAGTTGATCTTTACCGAGGTTTTTCTTGATAATATTTTCGGGGGCTATTTTGTATGAGCTATTACAGAGTATGCCCGTATTGCGGTTGTCACTTAGATCCAGGCGAAGTCTGCGATTGCCAAAAAGAGAGAGCCGCCCCCGATGCTACCAACATCGAGAGCGGCAAGGTGGATAGTGATTTACCAGACCACGGATCCACCTCCATTTTATCAAAAAACGAGGAGGATTGTCAAGTATGAAATTTACGAAGTATGTACCGGAGTTTGTGGCAAAGAGAAAGCGTAACGGAAATCAGGTAAATGAGTCGGCTCTGTATCGCTTTGCACGAGGGCTCGAAAAGATATCGGCAGAATTTGAGCAGAGAGGCCGTGAGGATGCAACAGCCGGACGGCCTGCAGCGGATGACGATAGTTTTACTGCATGGGGGATCCAGGCGTTTGGCGAGGATCATGACTTTGACTCTGTTGTACTTCTGATGAAAGATGCCTATATGAATGGTTATAATGGGGGAGCAAGCATTGGAAATTGATATCCTCGCTTTGCGCAGAGTGCAGGAGGGAGAGTTATGAAGGTTAAAATTACATACAAGCCTGAGGAGAAGGAGACGGCTTTGCTGATCATCCGCTTTGTCAGCTCGATCTGTGGCGGTGTTGATGTGCGCTACAGCGATCGTCACCCTCCGTTCCTTCACATTTACGCAAACACTCAGAAAAAAACCAAAAACTAAAATGCCGCCTGCTGCTTTCTCTTTTGGAGGCTGTAGGCGGAAAACTTAACAAAACCTAACATTCAGACATAGCGTAGTTGTTGACAAACGGCCGTTTTCTGTGCTATAATATGGGCGAATTGGATTTGGTACCGCAACAACTGAATAAGCAGAGTACCGCTACGCAATTCTTGTGTGGTTAGTCTATATGGACATGGGAAGCAGATTCGTTCTGTTACCATGTCCTTTTTGCTATTTAGCCGCACTCAAGGCGTAAAACGGAGGTACCTATTATGAGCGAACAGATCGACGATAAGAGCATCGAGCAGCAGCCCAACAACTCCACCCCGGAGGATAACGAGGGTCAGGGCAATAAGACTTTTACCCAAGAAGAAGTTAACCGTATCGTTTCAGAGCGGCTTGCAAAGGAACGTGCGAAGCATAATAACCCGAGCGTAAAGGAGCAAGAGCTCGCTGCACGAGAGTCAAAGCTTGCATGCAGAGAGTATTTGCTTGATACCGGCGGTGATTCGGTTCTTTTGGATATACTGGATACCAACGATCCTGATAAATTTAAGGCAAGCGTGGAAAAGCTCCGTGAGGCCGGATTTGCTTCCCAGGGTGCAAGCAATCAAAGTTCAGGTGTTCGTATGCGTACCGGAATGAGCCATCAAAGCAGCGACTTCTCCAATCCTTCAGAAAGTCAGATTGCCGATGCTTTCAAATTGAAGCAAAGGAGTTAATCTACTATGGCTATTGAGCTAACTGAAAAATTTTTACCTCATGTAGACGAACAATTCGCTACAGAGAGCAAGAAAGAGCTTTTAACGAACCAGGACTTCGACTGGGACGGCGCACATGCCGTAAAAATCTACAAGGTCACTACCGCCGCAATGAACGACTACGGACGTTCGGGCCCCGGTGAAGGTAACTGGAGTCGTTACGGTGCTGTAGAGAGCCTGTCGGCAACAACTGAGCGAATGGCATTGAAAAAAGATCGTTCCTTCACTTTTGCGATTGACAAGCTCGATGGTGACGAAACCGCACAGCAGGTTGCTGCAGCTTCGGCACTTGCACGGCAGAATAGGGAAGTAACGATCCCTGAGGTAGACACTTACACTTACGGTGTCATGTGCGAAAAGGCCGACACAAAACCGGAGGCAATTGCACTTACTCCGGAAAACATCTATTCCGAAATTCTCAACGGCTCCAAGTCCCTGGATGATGCACAGGTCCCTGAAACCGATCGTGTACTTGTTGTTACTCCGACAACATATGCACTGATGAAGAAGTGCAAGGACATCGCCATGGAGACGGACATTGGTAACGATCTGCGCCTTAAAGGTGTGATCGCTATGCTCGATGGTATGAGCGTACAGAAGATCCCTGCAAACCGTTTGCCGGCAAAGTTCGGATTTATGATCGCTCACCTCTGCGCAACCGTTGCCCCTGTCAAACTGGAGGATTATACTGTACATGAAAATCCTCCCGGCATTTCCGGATCCTTGGTCGAAGGACGAATTGTCTATGATGCATTTGTCCTCGAAAACAAGGCGAAGGCTATTTATTATCAGGAAATTACTGCAGAGTAATCTGTGTAATTTATCCTCCTTTTCTGCCCGGCATGGTGTGAACTGTGTCGGGCAATTCATCTATAGCGGAGGTTTGTTATGACGAATGAAGAGCTTGCTATGAAAATTCAGAAGGGTGAAGCGGAGCTTATGCCTCAGTTGTGGGAACAGATTAAGCGTTGGGTCTATAAGATGGCGCACAAGTGGGTATTTCGCTTCGATGGTGCGCGTGGCGTGACGGTGGATGACCTAATCAGTAGTGGGTATATTGCATTCGCAGAGGCGGTCAAAACCTTTCAGCCGGTGAGTGCGTTTACAACATGGCTTACCATGTATCTCAAAAAAGCCTTTCTTGATACCTACGGCTTACGGGCGCACAAGGATGACCCGTTGCATGACGCGGTAAGCCTGGATGCTCCGTTGCAGATAGACGATGATCTGACGTTAGGTGAATCCGTTGCGGATCCATACGGCGAAGCGGAACTATTAGCACAAGAGGAAAAGCTATTTCAAGTGCAGCTTCATGAGGCATTGGAAGAAACACTGTCAACCTTACCCGAGGACCAGAGTGAGGTTTTGCGGCTGCATTATTATGACAGTTTGAGTTTTGCAGAGATTGCGCAATGTGTCGGCGTTTATCCACAAACGGTAAAGCAGCGTGAGAGTAAAGCATTACGCACGATTCGCCGTAGTCCTAAGGCGCAACAGCTAACATCATTTATTGACTTCGACTGTTATCATGGTGTAGGCTCCGGCACTTTCCGGCGTACCGGAATGAGCATACAAGAACGCTATTTGATGAATTTAGAATACGCTTGCGAGCGAAAAATGCACAAGCAGGTAATGACTAATTATATGGATTCGCTCGATTGATCTGCAAGGGAAAATAAAAGGGAAACAGAAGAAGCTCTGTTTCCTATTTTTCAACAATTCAACAACAAAACACTGTCAAATATAAAGAAAATACCCAGTACTCATAACGAATACTGGGTAATTCTTTTGGTCGGAGTGTCGGGATTTGAACCCGAGGCCTCTTGGTCCCGAACCAAGCGCGATACCAAACTTCGCCACACCCCGAAAGCATTGATATTATATCACGCTTTTTCGATTTGTCAAGCATAAAAGAATAAATTTAGCAAAAACACCATAAAATATCTGCGAGGTGAGCTTTGTGTTCCGTTTTTTAAGGAGAAAACTCGTGCAGTGTATCTTTCTGATCGCAATTTTTTTCGCGCTGAAAAAGTTTGTGCCAGAAATAGGCAAAGCAATAGGGGAGTGGATCGGTGGAACTCGTGATTCGGGTGTGGCTGCCGCATTTTCGGAAATGTACGATGCTTTCAACAATGGAGAAGGTGCGAAAAAAGCAATGGAGGTTTTTTGCGATGGCTTGTTCAATGCGCAAACGGATTGACGTTTCTCCGGCGTTTGTTGCATTTTTATGTGCATACTACTATTTTGATCCATTGCACACCTTTAGCCCTTTTTTGCTGTCGGGTATCCTCCATGAAATGGGGCATCTGATTACGCTGCGCTTGTACAAAGTTGAGATACATAGCATTAAGCTACGCATGAGTGGGGCTGAGATCGCGTCCGCTCCGATGTCATATTTTCAAGAAATTCTTGTTGCCATTTCCGGACCATTGGTCAATCTTATGTTGCTTTTCTTTTCCTCAAAAACAAATCCGAATCTTGCATTTATGAATTTTGTCTTGGTCGCATATAATTTACTGCCGATCTATCCGCTCGATGGTGGGCGCATTCTACACGCCATGCTTCACATAATGCTGCCTTCCGTTGCAGCTGAGATTTTAGAGCACGTAATTGGCTTGCTTTGTATCAGCGGCATACTTGCTGCTTCTTGCTATTTGACCTGTGTTTGGCATGCCGGTTTGTGGCCGGTCATCCTAAGTGGCATCCTGTTTTTTCGGGTCAGCGAAATGATTTTGAAAGAAAAAAGAAAAATTACACTTTAATGGTTGACAAAATTGAATTTGCATGATAGAATATCTACGCTTGATTCGGAGAGATGTCCGAGCGGTTTAAGGAGCTGGTCTTGAAAACCAGTGACGCAGCAATGCGCCGTGGGTTCGAATCCCACTCTCTCCGCCACTCTCCAAAATGAATATTGTAGCTTTTGATTCGGAGTGATACCCAAGAGGCCGAAGGGGCTCCCCTGCTAAGGGAGTAGGTGTCTAAAAAGCACGCGAGAGTTCAAATCTCTCTCACTCCGCCAAAAAGTTTAATCCCGTATTTCTTGAGAAATACGGGATTTTCTTGTATTTTCAATGGTTTGGAGGCTTTTTGAACGATTTTAGTTTGGAGCAAAAATCCAACTTTCTAAAACAATTATTTAATCGCTAAAACAATTATTTAAGAAATTTGCAATCGCATTTGCAATCGGGAACAAGTTTTTTTGCTGCATTTCGGTTCATCGATGGTTTATTTTTTTGCAGCTTTTGTTTTGTTGTAAAATTGCCACATTTCGTTTTTGTAACGCTCTATATCAGATCTGCAGATGTGCGTATAAATTGCATCCATAGTCTTATCGTTCGACCAACCACCGATTTCCATACTGATTTCTTTTGGAATCCTTAAATGCGCAGATAATGATGCAAAGCTATGCCGAAGTTGGTGGACGGTTACAACCGGCACACCGGCTTTTTTGCAGGTGCGCTCTACTGCACGGCGCAGAGTCATCTGATGGGCATCAAGCAGTTTTCCGGTGCCCTTATGCTGTTGCTTAATTGCTTCTCGCAGCTCCGGAATCAGGAGAGGTACATTTCTGGAGGATTCCCTTGTTTTTTCCAGATCCTTTTGTACCCAATGGTGATGCTCGTCCATTACCCGTGTTCCGTTCGTTTGGATAAAATCAGCATTAGGGGAGATGTCTTCCCAGCGTAGCGCATCAATCTCGGCGATGCGCATCGACATCAACGCCAAGAGCATCGGGATGCAGTATGGGTCGTCTTTTGCTGCTTTTACAAATTTTTTGATATCATCCGGTTCGAGCCACGAGGCTTCTTTTTTTGATGCCTCACGGAGTAAGGTGAGCTTTTTGGGATATGGCATTTTATTTGCGTCAAGGACTGATTTGATTAAGCCCCATGAGGTTTTTACCGTTTTTGCAGATAGTCGGGCATACTCGTCATCTATAATGCCTTGCCACTCACTTTCATGGATCGTCTCCAAACGGCGATCCATGACGCTTTGAAAACGGCATTTTTGGATTGTCCGGTAGGTGCGGATGGTGGCAGGTGAGACGCTGTTTTGCCGCTCGGCGATGTAGAGATCGATCGCAACTCGCAGCGTCGGCTGTTTAATCAAGCGTTGCTCAAGGTGTTTTGATTTTTCGTATTCTGCCTTGATGAGCTGTGCTTCTTTTTCCGCTTTAGACTTGTTGTAATTCTTTACGTGGATTGGCTGTCCGTCAAGACGAAGCCTGACAACCCACTCTCCATTTTTTAGCTGTATAGCTTTTGGGATCTTCATAAGCCCTCCCGTAATTTTTGTGTAAAAAATGTGTATTTAGGTATTGACAAATGTGTAAATAATGTGTATAATATTAACAGAAAGGAGGTCGATATATGAAAAGAAAAGACCTCATAGAAATCCTTGAGCGGAATGGTTGGTACCTAAAGCGGCACGGTGGAGATCACGACATCTACACCAACGGCAAAGATCGAGAGGCCGTTCCGAGGCACAAGGAAATTGCAGAACTCTTGGCAAAAACAATCATCCGAAGACGGGGACTGAAATAAGTCCCCACCCTTCGGGAAATATAAATCAGAAAGGCAAACCTTGATTAAATGAGAAAGGGGTATTATTATGAAGGAGGTTTATCCGGTGATTTTTCAGAAGTCCGACGGTTGCTTTGTCGGATATATCCCGGACTTTCAGATCAATACGCAAGGAATTGATTTTGCAGAAGCAATCATGATGGCACGTGACGCCATCGGCCTCATGGGAATTGACATGGAAGAGGATGGCGAAGCTTTGCCAAAACCTTCACCCTCTGCGCAGTTAACGCTTGAGGATTGTGACATTCTTGCTTATGTTGATGTTGATTTTACAGACTATCGGCGCAGGCATGACATGAGAACTGTCCGCCGCAATGTTTCGCTCCCCTGCTGGCTCGATGCTGCAGCAGAACGCGCCGGCATTAACGTTTCCGCAGTATTACAGAAGGCATTGAAAAACGAACTGAACCTTGCTGATGCTTAAAGCATACCGCCTCCGAATGGGGGCGGTTTTTCTATCGTGTCCAAGTTGGACACCTTATTGCATTTTTGCCTTTGCCAATTTTTCAAACAGTTTTCCGGTAGCAAGGCAATCTGAGCAAGCCCTATGTGCTTGCGAGACATTGATAGCATAATAGTCACATAGAGTCCCTAATTTGTAATTTTTTACAGATTTCTCCTTGTCTCCTGCGTAGCAGGTTCGTGGCAAAACCGTTTTTGCTAATTTTAGTGTGTCATAGAGTCGCTGTTTCGGAAGAGCAAAATCAAGTCCAGCAACATAGAGGAACTTCAGATCAAACAACAAATTGTGACCAACTATGGTTCTTGCACCAATGAAATCTTGGTACGATGATATTACTTCTTCTATTTTGGGGGCATTTGCTACCATAGCATCTGTAATATTGTTTACTATGGTCGCCTGCCAAGGAATCGCACATTCAGGGTTGATCAGAGTGCTAAACTTCTCTACCGGTTGAAAGTTTTCGAAACGAATCGCAGATAATTCCACGATCTTCGAATCTGGGGTAACCCCAGTAGTTTCTATGTCAACAACAACATAATCCGAAATTGTGTTCAAATTAGTCTTTATTGTGATGTTATTGAACTTAATTGATGGTAGATCATCAAGGGTTCGTGCAGAAATTTTGGGACCTCCTAAAACAATTTCTGCAGAGGGAATTGAAGCAATCTCATTTAAGAACTCCGTATCTCTTTTAACTGGGATATTTACTTGCGCATTTTCCTGTCGTAAAGCTTGCGGCGTATCCTTGGTATCTTCCTTGGTTGTTTCTTTGGGTTTTGAAAGCCAGGATACCACCAAAATTATGATAATTCCGACTACTCCTATCCAACCAAAAAAACAATACGCAATGACAGCAAGGACGATCAAAGCAATAACCCAAAAAACTATGATTGAACACATTAGAAGCACCTCGTCAGCAAGAGCAAGACCTTATACTTCGTCCCAAAAATCGTTCTCGTGGACGATTATTATTTTATATCCTTGCTTACGGAGCTGCATTGCTTGCTCAACCTTTCGACCATAACAAGAGAATGCCCAGCATGGATTTCCGTTCCCGCCGACCACCAAATAGTCTATCTTTCGACTGACCCCATTAAAGAAATGCGCCCCTTTTTTCTCTACAAGTGCAGCGATCTCATATCGTTCTGCTCTTTTAGACTCTCCGGTGAAGCAGAAGTTTTTATTCTCGAATGTGATCTCCGGACAAATTGCGCATATACCATTCACACAATATTCCTCTTGCAACTTCTTGACTTCATCCTCGTGGATATTGTATGACTCACGAGTGTCCACGAAGTTGGCAAAAAAAGCTTTAAGCATATTCCGTTCATCGTCTGAAATTACGCCATCTTCTTTTGCGCACAAAAGTAAACTGTAAATTTCATCAAAAGGATATGTACCACTTAGATCATCATTCTCGTTAAGCCAATCATTGAGCTGTTTCAGTTCACTATCGCTGATAGCCCCGTCTGACAACATACCCTGCAACATTCCCTCAAGCTTCTGAATTTTGCTTGTGACCAAGTTAAAATATAGACCGTATGCATCTTCATCTGTAAACTTTCGACATAGCCATAGTACATCCTGAGCTTCCTCAATATCTATGTGACCATCAGCAAAGGCTGTTTCAATTAAAGGGAAAATTTGATTAAAGGGATGAACATCAAGCAATGAACGGTGCAAATCATACCAATTCTTTACCTCCTCGCTCTCTGCCTCAGTTACATTTCCGTCTGCGGCAACACCTTCGAGTATCCCGACGAGTGTATTTAGCGCTTTATGCAATTCCTCTCGTTGCATAAAGCCCCTGTATTCATTCAATTCTTTCATAAGGCTACCTCTTTCGGTGTCCAAATTGGACACCCTATTTTTTTATTCTTCGCTCCAATATAGGAGCAACCACACCAATGTCAGGCGACGAGTCATCTTCGCCACCTTCCGGGGGTGTTTTCTGGGCATCGAGAAGCTCATATGCTTTCCCAAATATTTGACGTTTTCCCGATATCCGAAGCTGCCTGTAAACGTCAAGCAGTTCTGCCTCGTCCTCACTTAACTCCGAGGACTTGCGAATCTCCGCATCATCCTCGCCGGCAAAATAACCGATTGGGACATCCAATGCACTGGCCAATCGCAAAACCATATCCAGTTTAGGACTCGATCCATTCTTCCACGAAGTCACGTTCGATGTGCTGATTCCAAGATCGCGAGCCAAAGCTGTAGGAGTTGTTCCCTTCATCGCACACAACTGTTTGAGTTGGTCAAAAAACATAAGATTCGCCCTTTCGAATTGTGAAATATGTATAAAATTCGATTTTGTGTATTTTTAACGCTTGACAAATTCGTTTTTTCGAATTATACTGCAGTTACAAACAATGTCGCATATCTTCATACAAATCTAATCTGGTGTCCAAGTTGGACACCACTCAGTGAGAAATTTATTATGGAAACTCAAATCGCCATTCACTTTGGCATACTGCTCGGTGCAGGCGCTCCACTTATCATGGCCTTAGCTGCAGATAAATTGCTTGATATTATCGAACAGCTATGTTGGCGTTGGAGCTATCGGCGCCGGCGTTCTGCAGCGCCGTCCATAAGAATATTGGGCAACGGTCTTAAACCTATTTTTTCCACGCAGCATGAAGATCACTCGAAAGAAGCTGCAACAGTTCATCTACCGCTGGTTCCAAGCCAACAAAATTCTGATGTGATTCAGCCGCATACACGCGGTTTACGAGCTTGTTCAGCTTCGGAGTCAAATCTTCCGGAGCGTAGAGGCAAGCACTATAAAATGCACAGGTCAGTATACCCCTCTTGCTGTTGTTCGTATGATCGTACACAACTGCGGAAAAGGCTTTTAAAAAATCGTCGTAGACCTGGGCTTTTTTCAAAAAGAACGCCTGCTGCGTTGCGTTTTTTCTACTTGTCCAAACGGCAAGAAATGCGCCGAAAGCGGAAAGCACTGCAGCCACGCTTGAAACCATCGCAAGATAATTTTCCATCGCATCACCCTCTGTTAACGTCTGCAAACAATGTCGCAAAATAAATATACACCACAAATGCAATTTTGTCAATGAAGGAGGTGTTTCTATGGCGAAAAATCATCCACTCACCCCATGGGGGAAGAAGGTCAAGATCCGGTTGCTCGAATTAGGGCTTACCGCAAACGATCTTGTTGAAATACTCAAAGGAAGGGGTATAAAGACTTGCCGAGCGACGGTATCAGGGCTGCTCCACGGATATCGAGGCTCTCGTTCTGAGGAACTAAGAGCAGCCATCGACAAGGTTCTTGATTTCGAGCTCTCATAAATTAGTGCCAGTATCTAAGCATATTATTTCATGAAAAGGGAGGTTTTACGAGATGGGAAAAGCCACAAAGGCGCTGCAGAATCCCTATTATATCGCACGGATCAGCGCCGCAGAGTGCAATGATGATTTGAGTAGCCGAGAAGGCGCCGCAGACATCACGGGAATTGAGCGAACAAGGCTTGCACGGATCGAACTCGACGCGATCACGCCTTATCCCGACGAGGTGCGCATGCTGGCAGATGCGTATAATGCGCCGGAGCTGCTGCATCATTACTGCTCGCACGACTGTCAGATCGGGCGTTGCATGGGCACACTGTTGCCATCGTGTCAAGCCTCCAACATTGAGCAGCTTGCGGTGCAGGCGGCAATCGCCCTGCGCAATGCAGAAAATATCAGAGAGTCCCTGCTGGACATCTCTGCTGACGGAATTATCAGTGAAGAAGAACAGCCAACGCTAAATAAGCTGTTGCAACAGCTCGGGCAGATCAGTCAGATTGCCCACCAGTTGCAGGCGATCGCTAAGAAATTACAGTAATCAATCTAAAAAGTCGTAAGGAGGTGACCTACGTGCCAAAAGTCCTGTTAACAGCATTGCAAAGGGAATTGGATAAAGCCGCTTATCGGCAAGCTCAATTTAATGCAGCCCTGTTGACTCGTAAAGCAAAGGGCGTAGATCATCAAGACCTTGCGGCTTATATTGGCGTCACTCCGATTACGATCGCAAAATGGAAGTCAGATTGCGGTAAAATGAGCTTGTCGTATTTCCAAAAACTGACGGAGGCTGCAAATCTTTCCGATGAGGAAATATTGATGATCGTACGAGGAAAGAAACGCTAAACGTTCGGGGCATCGCCGGGTGCTTCCTTTCGGCACTCGACCCCTCTAACTTAATATCGTATTTTAATGCGGGTGTTCCCTCGGGAACATCCGGCGATGTCCCGAACATTCGAAAAAATGGGGCGAGGGTTTTCTACTTCCTTTCCCCCAAGGAGCGCCGTTTGTGATCGGAGCTTCCGCAATGAGGATCTACGGCGATCCTCCCCATTTCGCCCTCTTTTAGAGGGCATCATATGGATGCGCTGAGTGTGGCACTCGGCACGGTGAGCATAGCCGTGTCTCGCAGGTTCGATTCCTGCCGCATCCTCCAGTATTAGTTAGGGGGATTTTATAATGGAAGTGAAATTTGCTATTAGAGTAAACCTCGACGGAAATGAGGCAGAAGTCGAGGTAAAAAATGAAGGCGCTACGCCAAACGAAGCTGCTGTTATAATTGCAGTTGCGGCACTGTGCGATCATGCAATGCTGAGCGAAGACGCTCGCCGTATTGTCGGTGAAGCGATTGCGGAAGGCGGTGTTTGGATTGAGTGAACGGTACGGCGAGCAAGGTCGGGAACCGGCATTTGATGCGGTAATTCCCGGACCGGTGCGATACTGCGAAGATCTCACTGCCAATGCTAAACTGATGTATGGAGAGATCAGAGCTCTCAGTAATAGCCGAGGGTATTGCTGGGCGCATAATTCGTATTTCGCAGAACAATACAAGATGACCGAGAGATCGATAGCTCGGCTGATCACTCAGCTTGAAAAGCTCGGTTTTATCAAAGTCACGCTACAAAGAGACGGCCTCGGACATATCAGTGGACGAAGAATTTATGTCGGATGTGGGTTCCCGGAAGCAGAAAATGACATGTTAACCCACATGACAAAAAAGTCCAGCCAACTGACAAAAAAGTCCAGCCTGACTGACAAAATTGTCAGTCAGGACATTAATGATAATATAATAACTAAGAAAGAGAGTACGTGCGCGCACGCACGCGAGAAACCCATCATTGACGGAGCTGCGAGGGAACAGTTCAAAAAATGGGCGAGGGACACTTTCGGTGATGACGCCGAGCTTGATCTTATCCCCGCTTTAATGGCCTTCTGCGATAGCCGTTTGCACCCGACCAAAGAGGGAAAGAAATCAAATCCAGTACCGGTTGGTCGTGCTGTCACAACGATCACTAATAAGCTGATTCGGTTTAGCGATGGCAGGCTGCCCGTCGTGATTGCCCTGCTGGATAAAGCAATCGAGCGTTGCTGGGACACCGTATATGCGCTCAAAGAGGACGAGTTGTCTGAGGCGTTAAGCCAAAGTGACGATTTCCAAGGAGAGGATGGTGGCGAAAAATGGGTATAGCAGTACAAGATTGGCTTGAGGCTCAGCAGGGGGTTGTTGGCTCAATGCTGATTGACAACAAAATTGTGCCCGATGTTTTATCTCAAATGCGAGACACTGATTTCAACGGTCCAACACTGATGGTCTATCAAGCAATTCGCCATATTTTTACACAGGGAATGCCGGTTGATCCCATAACAATTCGGGACAAGCTTGGTCCCGATATGACGAAATACTTATTAGACCTGATGGAGATTACGCCGACTGCTGCCTGTTACAAGTCCTACATGGCGCTAACAAAAAAGCAGGCCAAAGTGCAACAGCTCAAGGAAATTGGACAGATGATGGCAGATAGCGATGATGCCGATGAGCTGCAAGCTCTTTTGGAAAAGGCGGTCAGCCTCAACACGGATCGAAGCGGCATGCACGCAATCTCGATGCAGGAGGCTGTCTTGGAGTTTATCAGCCGTCATGATACGGACGAAAAACCGAAATATTTGCCCTGGCACATTCCGGAATTAAAAGACCTTCTCTTTGTCGAGCCCGGCGATTTTGTAGTCCTTGGCGGTCGACCGAGTGCAGGCAAGACAGCCTTTGCACTGCAGACTGCTTGGGCAATGGCAGAAACGATGAAAGTTGCATTTTTTTCGCTCGAAACCAAGCAGAAAAAACTGACCGATCGTCAGATTGCCGATATTTGTGAGATACCGTTTGAAAACATCAAAAAGAATTGCCTAAATGATAAGCATTGGAATTCCGTTTATGGTTTCTTCGGAGCGAATCAGATCAAGCGTCCTATGGATCTGATTGTCGATAGCAGTCCGTCTGTCTCTGATATCGCAGCTTTCGCAGCTGCGAAGCAGTACCAAGTCATATTTATCGACTATCTTCAGCTTCTCGATGCAGGATTGAAAAATGCGGACCAGTATACGAAAGTCACAAAAATTTCGATGGATTTGCACCGTTTCGCACAATCGACCGGCTGTGCTGTAATTGCGCTGTCACAGCTCAATCGAGGTGGTGCAGAAAAAGGCAAGGGGAAGACCTCGCCGGATATGACATCATTGAGAGAGTCAGGACAGTTGGAACAGGATGCTGATGCAGTCCTGTTGCTCTACCTCGAAGACGAAAAAAACTATGCCAGCAGACGTGTACTTAAATGCGCAAAAAACAAGGACGGTGAGCGCTTCAGAATGATGCTCGATTTTGATGGCAAGTATCAGCGATTCAGCAAAGCTAAGGATTTTCAAAAATTCAACTCGGATATGGCTCGGATCAGCCGCGAAAGAAAGGAACAAGAACGGCTCGAAAAGATGCGACAAATGCAAATCCTGCCGGACAATACTCCGGCGCCGTTTGAGGAGGGACAAAAATGAAAGTAATTGCAATCATGAACGTCAAGGGTGGCGTTGGCAAGACAATGACTGCCTGCAATATGGCGCATATATTAGCCGATACATATCAGCAGCGAGTCCTACTGATCGATGCGGACCCACAAGGCAACGCCACCACGTTTTTTAACATCGACGCCCGAGATGGCGGCTTGACGGAAATTCTTGGCGGTCTGTGCAACTGTTACGAGGAATTTGTCCAAGCGACAGATTACGAGCGTGTACATATCATCGGTTGCGATACCAGCCTTTTCGGCATTGATTTAGCAGGTGGCAGAGGTGACACGGATCCGAGAAAAGCCCTGTCAGATCTGAAGGATGCTCTGATCGAGGATGATGCTTACGACATTGTCCTTATCGACTGTCCACCAAGCTTCACCGTTTCCGCTATTTCTGCCTTGGCTGCTGCCGACAGCGTGATCGTGCCAGTCAAACTCGATGCTTTTTCTGTCGACGGCATGGAATTTCTGCTTGATCAGCTTGCCGCCGTGCAAAGGATCAACGGCAAGGCTGCCCTCGAAGGTGTGCTTGTTACCCTGTGGCATAACTGCATCAGCAATGTACAGGCAGAAAATGAATTGCGCAACCGAGGAATTAAGATTTTCGAAACGCATATCCGCCGAAGTGACAAGGCGGACGAATCAACATGGTACCACGAGCCGATCTGCGATTATAGCCGGTACAGCTCGACCGCCCGTGATTATCGTGATTTCGTTGCGGAATTTGTGAAATGCGGAGGGCTCAAAAATGGCAGCGTTTAACCTTGCCGAAGCGATTGGCCTCAAAAAGATGTCCAACTTGGACACCGCCGAGCTGTGCGAAATCAGCATCGATCTGATAGATCCGAACCCAAATAATTTTTTTAAGGTCGAGGATGATATCACGGATCTGTGCGAGTCTATTAAGCTTGCCGGATTGCTGCAGCCTCCGGTCGTTGCTCCGGCAGAAAACGGTCGGTACAGATTGATTGCAGGGCATCGTCGACATAAGGCAATAAAAACACTGGCTGCAGAGCAACCTGAAAAATACAAATCAATTACGTGCAGGATCGTTCGACCGAAATCGCCGGAGCTTGAAGAGTTGATGCTCATCAAAACAAATACGGACTCCCGCGAGATCGGATACGCTGACAGAATCGAGGCTGTAAAGCGAGTCGAGAAAATCTTGATGGAAATGCAAAAGAACGGTGTTGAGCTGCCAGGTAAAATGCGTAGCCATGTTGCAAAGCTCATTAAAGCCTCAGAAAGTCAAATCGCAAGAGCGAAGTTTATTGACAAAAATCTGATAGACCCACTCAAAGGCAAAACTTCAATTTCCGACAATGCTGCATACAAGCTGGCTCACTTGCCGGAAAGTCAACAGCAGGAGTTGTATGAGCATTATGAGAAAAACTTGTGGATGATTGACGGCGCCCGAATTCAAGACTATTTGGATAATATCGCTGCAGGAAAAAAGCCTTTTCAAAAAACGCCGTCTGCGTTGCGATCCTGCTATAAGCGGAAGCTCGGTGACGGATCATATGCTGAATGTGGTCACGGTGATATTATTAAGGCACGTAAAGAAAAGCAGTTGCCTGAACATCAGAAGTGCGGTTTTTATACCTGCTGTGGAGTCTGCGAGCATCGATTTGACTGCGAGGAAGTTTGTGCCATTATCCGAAAAGAGACAGACGATTATAAAAAAACTGATACTTATCGCATCTGTTATGCACTGCGTTGTACTCGCGAGAGAAAAGGACTGAGCATTGAAGAAGTGGCAAAAACGTTGGGCGTATCGATATCTCAAACGCAACAATATGAGAGCACGTTCACTCATTCAGTTCACTCGCTGAAAAAGCTTTGCAACATGTACGACGTAACACCAAATGAAATTCTTGGATTTGAAAAAGCCGGTGGCATATCGGCACAGGCTGAGTGGATCCTTTCTGATCAGATCGGCGATCTGCCTGATGGTTTCTATTTTATGCTGTACTTGTATAGCAAGCCCTACGTTTGCGACGATGGTAAACCTCTCCTGCAAACCCGAATGGTGCTGCGAAGAGATGGACAGTGGCTCTTAATTCCAAGTGGCAACCCGTGGAATCGCATGTCCGGCGATGAAAATCTTGTTGCGGTCCTTCCTGCGCCACCCATCCCGGAGGGATATTCGTTAATGTTTTATACTTTTGAAATGATTGCTGAAGAGTTAGAGATAGTAGCCGAGATGGATGGAGGGGATCAGAATGAATATGAAAGGTTATAAAGGTTTTAATCCCGGCTTGATCTGCCGAGGCAAACAGTATGCGGAGAATACCGTTTTTGAAGAGCAGGATGCTAAAATCTGCAAGAGCGGAATGCACTTTTGCGAAAATCCGTTTGACGTGCTGGATCATTACGATCTGGTCAATGCTGACGGAGAGTTCAACGATTTCGCAGAAGTTGAGGCGTTGGATGAAGCGGAAACGGATGATCACAAAAAATATTGCACGAAGAAGTTGAAGATTGGGGCAAAGCTGTCACTCTCCGGTTTTATAAAAGCATGTGTAGATTTTGTGATTGAGAAAACCACAATCAGCAAAAAAGAAGTTGAAAAAATGGTTGCGGATTGTAAGGAACCAAGCTCTGGCTATGCGGCGAAGATCGGCTCCTCGGGCGATTATGCGCAGATCGGCTCCTCGGGCGATTATGCGCAGATCGGCTCCTCGGGCGATTATGCGCAGATCGGCTCCTCGGGCTATGCGGCGCAGATCGGCTCCTCGGGCGATTATGCGAAGATCGGCTCCTCGGGCTATGCGGCGCAGATCGGCTCTTCGGGCTATGGTGCGAAGATCGGCTCCTCGGGCTATGCGGCGCAGATCGGCTCCTCGGGCGATTATGCGCAGATCGGCTCCTCGGGC
>SVKY01000017.1 GCA_015068235.1 Oscillospiraceae bacterium | reverse complement strand
CTTCACTCGGTTCAGTCGGTTCTTCACTCGGTTCAGTCGGTTCTTCACTCGGTTCAGTCGGTTCTTCACTCGGTTCAGTCGGTTCTTCACTCGGTTCAGTCGGTTCTTCACTCGGTTCAGTCGGTTCTTCACTCGGTTCAGTCGGTTCTTCACTCGGTTCAGTCGGTTCCTCGCTCGGCTCAGAGGGTTCCTCGCTCGGCTCAGAGGATTCCTCACTCGGTTCAGAGGATTCCTCACTCGGTTCAGAGGGTTCCTCACTTGGCTCCTCGGTGGGCCCCAAATCATCGATAAAATGGATCGTTGCATTTAGCAAAGGTTCATTGTTATCAGCAATGCTGATTTCGTTCCACATTTCCTCTGTGCCTTCGTAGTAAACCTCCGTCAGATCGTAACAGCAAGAGAATGCGGAATCACCGATAGTTGTGACACTGTCAGGGATCGTCACACTTGTCAGTTCCCAACAGTAATAGAATGCGGAATCACCAATAGTCGTGACATTGTCAGGGATCGTCACACTCGTCAGAGCTAAACAGTAATAGAATGCGGAATTACCAATAGTCGTGACACTATCGCCGAGCGTCACGCTTGTCAAAGCCTCGCAGGAATAGAATGCGGAATCACCGATAGTCGTGACACTGTCAGGGATCGCCACGCTTGTCAGTTTCCAACATTTATAGAATGCGGAATCACCGATAGTCGTGACACTATCGCCGAGCGTCACGCTCGTCAGATCACCACAGGAATTGAATGCGGAATCGCCGATAGTCGTGACACCATCGCCGATCGTCACACTCTGCAGATATAAACAGTTATAGAATGCGGAATTACCGATAGTCGTGACACTGTCAGGGATCGTCACGCTTGTCAGAGGGTAACACCAAGAGAATGCGTTATCGCCGATAGTCGTGACACTATCGCCAATCGTCACGCTCGCCAGATTCCTACAGTATGAGAATGCGGAATCACCGATAGTCGTGACACTGTCAGGGATCGTCACGCTTGTCAGATCCCAACAGTAAAAGAATGCGGAATCACCGATAGTCGTAACGGCTGTACTACCAATCACGGCCGGGATGTTTGCGCTTGTGACGGTTCTGTCACAAGCTGTGATCGTGCCAGTGAACTTGTTGAAGTAAATATTACCGCCCTCAACTGGGTAGGCGATCTCTGTCTCGGAATCGGCGCTTGCTTGCGCCATTGGGAACATGGATAGCAGCATTGCCATGCAAAGCAGCATTGCTATCAGCTTTTTACAACGTTTTGTTTTCATAATAATCTCCTCTCAATTTATATTTTCTGCTGCGGTAAAGCGTCAAATAACAACTTGTCCTTGACGCTCTGATTGGACATAAAAGTGCACTTTTGCTTCCAGGTTCTTTTGTATTACATTTTATGCCCAAATTAAGTATAGCATAACGATTTTTACTTTTCAAGTGGTGTGGAAGCAAAAGTGCACTTTTACTTCCGGGTTTTTAGGTTTAAGAAAATTCCATTGTAAAAATACAGCGGAATTTTCTTGCTTTTTATGCTGAGTTTCAATAAAAAGTCAGCGTTTATGTGATTGCTACGAAAATCCTCGTTTTTGTCATTAATAAGCTTCGTTTCGGTCATTGCGAGACCCCAATGGGGTCGTGCGAATCTCAATGCTTCGATTATATACCAATCACCAATTAAAATGAATGTTTTAATCGACGATTAGTATGAAATCTTGTCAGCACAAAAACTGAGGATCAAAAGCTTGCGGCATAACAACTTCCTAACAACTTTGCGGTAAAATCAGCTTGAAGATCCGGAGAGGAGAGAGAAAATGAGAGAAACATTGCTCTGCTTTGCTACCGCAATTTTGATGCTTCTGATGCTCACGGGCATGGGCGCTTGACGAATGTCATGAAAGATGATATATTATAAATGATAAGAAAAAGGAGAAAAATTATGAAAAGATTCCTATGTGCAGTGCTGTTGGTTGCTTTGCTTGTGGCATGCTTGCCGATCCATACGAGCTTGGCAACGGTAGACGATCCGGTTGAATCCGATAATGTATTCAAGTATTCCTACACATCGGTCATAGAGTCCTATCTTCTCAAGAATGAAGACGGCACCTTTACTAGATTGGAGCACGATGACGGCACACTTGTACGCGAGACGTACAATGAAAGCTTTGAATTGCTTTCCTCGACCGTGATGGAGTTGGAGCTGCCTTATTTTTCCGGATTCTATGAGGGAAGTGAGCATTATTTTATTGCCTTTGACGACAGCAATCCGGATGAGGATGATCAAAAAGAGGTGATCCGTCTTGTCTGCTACAGCAAGTCCTGGCAACGCTTGGGCGCAGCAAGCTTGCGAGGTGTGCAGGCTGTATGCGCAGCTTATGCCGGCAGCTTCCGTATGACGGAACTAAATGGGAATATTTATGCGGAAACCGGTCGATTGATGTATGAAACACCCGATGGACTAAATCACCAATCCAATTTGTTTTTCTACGCCGAGATCGCCGATATGTGCGATGAGGATCAAACCTGCGAGGCAAAGCAGATACACGCAGGCTATGTCAGTCATTCCTTCAATCAGTTTGTGATAGCGGACGGAGAACGCTTACTGACACTCGACCATGGTGACGCTTATCCGCGTGCTGCAGTGATTCAGGAATATGTTTGGAACGAATTTGGCAATCTCTATGTGATCGCAGAGGCATACGTTATGGATTTTTACGGAGAGCTTGGCGATAATGCAACAGGCGCAGAGCTTGGAGCGTTTGATTGTTCGTCAACGTCTTATATTACTGCAGGCATTTCGGTCGTTCAAGATGGAACGGTTGAGCCGTATGGGCAAAGAAACATTTTTTTGGGAATTACACCAAAGGAAAGACTGACGAGCGAAGCAACCGATATCCGATGGGTGACGAACTATGCACCGGATGCCGATATTACTGTGGGAATTCCGTATATGGTGAAAATTAATGCGGATAAGTTTTTGCTGATGTGGATGGAAGATGACATGCTGAGATATGTTTTTATCGACGGCAACGGCAATCTGCTTGGCGAGATTTATAGCGCAAGCGCAATGCTTTCTGACTGCGTACCGATCGTTCATGAGAAGCGACTGTATTGGTATGTGACGGATCATTCTAAGCCACTGTTTTTCACGCTTTCTTTAGAGGAACCGTCGAAGGTGGAACACTCTGTATTGGCATATGAAGTGATGCTCGTGAATGACTATGGTGAACCGAAGGAACAGTCGTTCCGAGTTGTTTATGATCAGCCATATGATTTGCCGGAAGCAGAGGGTGCTAAAAAGTATCAACACTTCAAAGGATGGTATACACAACCTGCGTATGGCTATGAGGAAGGCGAGCTTGTTACTGCGCAGACACTTGTGACAAGCTTTCAGCCGCATACGCTCTATGCTCACTGGGAGATCGAGAATCATGAGCATGTGCATGACTTTGTGCGCAGCGAGTTGGCAACCTGCACAGCGCCGCAATTTGATATTTATGTTTGCAAGTATTGCCATGATCAAGTCTACCGCACGCAAGGAGCTCCGAGCGGGCATAGCTGGGACAAGGGTGTGATCACGGCGGATCCGGAGAATGAGGCTGTGCGTGAAAAAATCATGACCTGTACGCAATGCGGTGAAACGAAATCCCTGATTCTGCACACAGATGGAAAGTGTTCCGGTGGGCTCAATTGTGTGAGCGGAATTTTTTATGATGCACCTGCCACAGGAAATTGGGCGCATGCAGGCATTGACTATGCGGTATTTTATGGTCTTTTTAACGGCGTAAGCAATGACTCTTTTGCACCGCAAACATCAATGACAAGAGCGATGCTCGTAACTGTTTTGTGGCGCTACGAAGGAAGTCCGCAGGAGGGCAAAAATACTTTTTCCGATGTCAAAGACGGACAGTGGTATACTCAAGCCATTGCGTGGGCAGCAGAGAATGAAATCGTTGGAGGTGTCGGCAATGGAAAATTTGCGCCCGATGCAACTGTGACAAGAGAGCAATTGGCAACGATTCTCTACCGTTATTGCGCATCGAAGGGGTTAGATGTTTCCAAGCGTGCGGAACTGTCTTCCTTCCCTGATGCGGGCAAGGTCGGCTCATGGGCAAAGGAAGCGGTTTCGTGGGCTGTTGCTGAAGGGGTGATCTCGGGTGTTCAAAACGGAAGCAAGGTATATCTTCAGCCACAGGGCAGTGCCACGAGAGCACAGGTCGCAACGATCCTAATGCGCTGTATTGAAAATATTTTATAAAAAACTCAGCCCTCACGGTGAAAACCGTGAGGGCTGTTAAAATTACTTCTTGGACTGCTCCTGCAGGAACTGGAGGATCTTCGCGGTATTATTTGCGGTCTTGCGCTGGTTGCTTGCACTGTTCAGGGAGACCATACCGCCTGAAATGAGCAGGAAGGCTGCCAAAACGCCGACAAGGATGATGGCAATTCCTTCGCCCGGCAAATCGCTGGCAATCATTGAAATGCCTGCAATGGCATAGACCAATACCAAGATGGAGAAGAAAATCCAAAGCATAACACGCAAAAATACGATCCAACCTCCGCCAATGCCTTCTTCGCCTTGGTATCTCAGCATTTGCGGTACGGGGGGAGTATAAATCGGTGCTTCCGGATACTGCGCAGGAGCCTCCTGACGGGGCCATTGCTGCGGTGTGGGCTCGGGGGGGATAGGCGTCTACTCTCGTGTTGGGCATCTGCGCTGCGCCACAATAGGGGCAGTAGGTGAGCTGAATGTCGATCGCATTGCCACAACTGGGACAAATTTTGGTTTCCATATGATCTCTCCTTTTCTTTTTTTATTTATTTTATCAAATCGAAGATGAAATGTCAATCTACGCATATAAAAATTCCCCATAAGAAGCTTCTTATGGGGAAATATAATTAACCTGCTGAGGAGATATACGATGAGAACGTAAAAATATCTGTGCTCCTTGCGACATAATAACGGCTGACCTCGAACGGACCGTCTACAGAGGTGTTATAAAGTCCACCGACCATCTTCAGACCGAAGAGATAATGCTCCTTGGCAACCTCGATTGTTAAGCTGCTGTAATCTCCGCTGGGGTAGCACAGAACGTAGGGAACCTTACCGGTGATACGGGCAAGGACCTTATTGGTCTGATTCATTTCGTATTCCAGCGTTTCTTTATCCATGGCGCTCAGATCGCTGTGGGTGTAGCTGTGGGATTGGATTGAAACCAAGCCTGAATCAGAAAGCTCTCTGATCTGCTGCTCATTCATTTTATGCGCAATGCCGACGAAATCCTGACCGATCACAAAGATCGTTGCCTTGACATTGTATTTCTGCAACAGAGGGAACAGCTCGGTGTAGTTATCATCGTAGCCGTCATCAAAGGTCAAAATCACGGGTTTATCATAGTCCTCAACATGTGCTAAGTCCTCGAACCAAATCGGATCGTAGCCGTTATCAACCAAATACTTCAGCTGCTCCTCCATGCTTGACGGGCTGACGAAAAGCTCCTCATAGCCCCAGCAGTTATCGCTCACAGCGTGATACATCAATACTGGAACATTGACGCCTGCAGGGATCTCAAAACTTCTTGCGCCCGGGGTGATATAAATACCGCCATATTCATCATCGACCCAAACAGGGTAGGAGAGCGCATCGGCAATTTCATAAATCGGCAGATAGAGCTTACCATTATGCACGGTGTTATAGGTGGTGCTGTCAAGCGTGAGTGATAGCGCATCGGAAGATAGCTGCACTCGATTTTTGTCGGAGATATGCGCACTGCCTTCGGCATTCAGACCAAGTGCAGCCAAGAACTCCTCGGCGCCGACGATAACGGTATCGTCACCATCTGCCACAAAGGTTGACATGCGAACGCCATTGACGATGATGACCTCGCCGCTTTCGGAAAGAGAGGTCTGCTCCTGTGTTGGTTCCTGTGTGGTTTCGGGTGTTTGCGTTGTGGGCTCGGTTGGTGCTTGCGTGGAAGAAGGCTCTGTCGGGATTGTGATCACGGGTGCAGCGGTCGTTTGCGGAGCGGTCTCAACCGGCGGCTCGGAGCTGTCCATAAAAATAAAATAGACACCTGTGCCGATTGCCAAAACAATTGCCAGCACCAAAATAATGGCTAAAATCGTCTCTTTCATTACTTCTCTTCCAAAATCTTATTCAGCTCGTACATAAAGCTGTTGATATCCTTAAACTGACGGTAAACCGAAGCGAAACGTACATATGCGACCTCGTCAAGCGGCTTCAAGCGCTCCATAACGAGTTCGCCGATCTTTCCTGTGGAGACCTCACGCTCCAAAGAATTTTGCACGATCTGCTCGATATCTGCTACTGCCGCTTCAATATCAGCCATGCTGACAGGGCGCTTTTCGCAGGCACGTACCATGCCACGCAGGATCTTGTTGCGGTCAAACGACTCACGGCTGTTGTCCTTCTTCACGACAACGATCGGAATGCTCTCAACGGTCTCGTAGGTCGTAAAACGCTTCTGGCACGACAAACACTCACGGCGACGGCGAATGCTCATGCCGTCATCGCTGTGGCGAGAGTCAACGACCTTGCTTTCCTGATAAGCACAATAGGGACATTTCATAATACTTCCTCCTTGGTATGGTGCGATATTGTTTTATTTTACCAAAGATAACCCTAAATGTCAATATTTGTTCTCCATATCGAGGATGATATCCTGCAAAGTGCACGGTGTGACTTTGTTTTTTTGAAGCACTTGCATGATCACACCGATCTTTTTCGGTGATGTTGTGATGTCTTTAACGGCGGCGCTGTCCCAAACACCGTTACGCTCCATGAGGATTTCGGCACCGTAGCAACCGTCATCGCAGAGAATGTAGTAAAACAGCCTGATTGGCGGCTTCGTATCACAAACCGCCTGTGAAAAATACTTTCGATTCAGCGTAAGATCGCCTCCTTTTTTCGGCTATTGAACCACAGCCACTGCAATTTTTCCAGCTTTTTTCTTCGGGGAAATTCGACACGGACAATGAGAAACAAAACATTTTAATGCTCCGAAAAGCCAAAACTCTGCATTCTTCTCGAAAAAGAGAAAATTATTTAACATTGCATTGTCGAAAAGAATCGATTTTTTTCATAATTTGTTGGAATTTTTTTGGAAACGATTGCACTTTTGTGCGAATTGTGATATACTATTCGCATCATACATAAGGAGGTTTCTATGAAACTGAAATCGATTCTTTGGGGCGGCGACAAGCCCGGTCGTGCCGTCACCCTTGGTATCCAGCATGTTTTCGCCATGTTTGGTTCTACCGTTCTGGTCCCTACCCTGACGGGCTTGGATCCTGCTGTCACCCTGTTGTGCATGGGTCTCGGCACGCTGATCTTCCACCTGTTCACAGACTTCAAGGTCCCCGCATTCATGGGTTCGAGCTTCGCATTTATCACTGCGATCTGCGCTGTTCGTGATTACTGTGAGAAAAATGCTGTCGAAGGCAATTTTGCTTCCTATGTCGGCATAGGCATTTTGTCTTCGGGTGTGCTTTACATGATCTTGGCAGGCTTGGTCAAGCTCTTTGGCGCAAAGCGTATCACCAGCTTCTTCCCCCCGATCGTCACCGGCTGTATGATTATCATCATCGGCATGATGCTCGCTCCGACTGCGATGAGCAGTGTTACCACGGCTGTTGCAGGCATCCCTGTTTGGAAGAATTGGGTCGTTGCTGTATTCACCATTTTGGTCATCCTCGCTGTCATGTTCTTTGTTCGTGGCTTCTTTAAGCTCATCCCGATCCTCATCGGTATTGTTGCTGGTTACCTTCTGTCCTTTGCTTTGGGCATGGTTGAAACTGCTCCCGTGGTTGAGGCTGCTTGGTTCCGTCTGCCCGAGATTTCGCTGCCGACCTTCGCTGACATGGATGCTGTCATCTATGCCATCACTATGATCGCTCCGATCTCTGTTGTTACCTTTGTTGAGCACGTTGGCGATATCACTGCAAACGGTGCTGTCACCGGTCACAACTACATTGAAGATCCCGGTTTGCATCGTACGCTCTTTGGCTGCGGCTTGGCTTCCGTTTTCTCCGGCGCTATGGGCGGTCCTGCTGCCACCACTTACTCCGAGAACACTGGCGTTTTGGCTGCAACCCGTAACTACAACCCCGCAACGCTGCGTATCGCTGCTGTGTTCGCTATCGTCCTGTCCCTCTTCGGCAAGGTCAGCGGCGTCTTGGCAACCATCCCCGGACCTGTCATGGGTGGTGTTTCCATCATCCTGTTCGGCATGATCGCTTCTGTCGGTCTGCGTATGCTCATTGAGAACAACGTCGATTTCACCAAGAGCTACAATACCATCATTGCTGCGGTTATGCTCGTCATTGGCTTGGGCTTGAACGGTGGTCTCTCCTTTGGCAATTTCGAGATCAGCTCCACTGCAATTGCTGCTGTTCTCGGTGTCATTTTGGCAAAGGTTCTTCCGAAAGAAGATGCCGACGAGAGAGCTGCAAATAAGGCGAAATAATCTCATAATCAAAGCCCCGACCTGACAAGCAGGTCGGGGTTTTGTATATCATTGAATAACGTATTGACAATAGCCATCGATGATCTCTTGCGAATGCTCCTTCAAAAAACAGAAGCTTTCATAATTGGGAAGATTGAACGATCGCCAATCATAGTGTGCTTTTGTCAAAACCGGAGTGCTGTGATAGCTGTATTGTGTTGCCAAATCATGTGATTCAAGTTTGGCGTAAAGGATTAGATATGTATTCTGTGCAACATAAGGGTCTGCGTCATTTCGAAGCTCCCAAACATAGGCAACGATGCTGTCAGAATCCAAAATGGAAAGCTCTGCCATATCTATGCAGTCAAGCTCGCCCGATAAATACGCCTCGACGTTGTATTTTGCGATCACACGGTCCAAATCGGCAAAGCCTGTCACGGCGACCAGAATTGCGGCAGTCAGAAGAGTGATTTTGAGATATTGTACCTTGCGGAAGAAGATCGTTATGGAAGCAACGCAAAAAACCACTGCCAAAAATACCATAAAGACCGAGGTCAAAATGCGTAAATGCGTCATGCCGAAGCTGTCGATGTAGAGGAACATTTTCGAGATTGATGTTGCGATCAAAACGAGGGAGAATACGCAGACGAATAATGAAAGCAGGCGTACTGCCAAGGGGACCTTGTCTTCCTTTTTGCGAACGGTCAGGAGGGTAGCAACGACAAGTCCCAAATTGATCAAGCAGATCGTTACCATTTCGAAAAATCCGCGCCGAGCATATTGCGCAACGGAGAAATTTTTTGGCAGGAGACCGGAAAAAGCACTGAAAAAGTAAGCAAGCTGCGAGAAGAGATACAGCATATATACGGTGGAAATCACGCTTAAAAACGCAATGATCGCAGTTGGATCAAGTCCGTTATGCCGAATGACTTCCTCTTGCTGTGGGCGAGAGGAACGCTTTGCGGCAAAGTGCTGACCGAAAAACAGCAAAAACAGAGCAAAGCCCAAAAGCAGAGTTCCGAAAAATTCGCCACTGCTTTCCAAGCTTAAGCTGCTGGTTAAACCTTCGAATGCAATATCGGCGCTGCTGAGCAAGGGCACGATGATCAAAAGTGCAGGAATAGCGCAGGCGATTCCCAAAAGTACACCGCCGACACGTCTTTTTTGCACCTCGCCGCTTTCATTTTTGCGGTGAAAAAAGGCGTAGAACACAGCGCCGATACTTCCGAAGCTGTAGGAAAAAACGGTATTGCACAAATCTCCAATTGCAAGAAACGTACCTGCTTTCCAACGTCTGAGCTGCAGTGCTTCCATGATCACAGTACCTGAGAGCAAGAGCATTATGGCGATCGTGCAGAGCTTTCCGAAAAAATTATCCGAAAAAACAAAGCTTGCCGCGCACAAAACATACAGAAGTGTGCAGGTCATGGCGTAGATGGAATATTTTGTGCGATTGGTACGGATGTAAAGAAGCCCACTGAAGTGCAAGGCGATGGACACGACCGCCGCACCGATGCCGCAATTCCCCCAAAGATAGAAATTCACGGCAAGCAGGCTCAAAAGTAAAATGAGCAGTGCAAAAATGAAATCTCGCTTTGTTCCGATCACCCGCAAAGGCGGCGTGCTCGGAGGCTGAGCAACGCCCCAAGGCGGAATTTGCTGAGGAAAACCATTATAATTCTCCACTGTTATCATCCTTTCTATATTCCAAAATATCACCCGGCTGACACTGAAGAACTTCGCACAAAGCCTCCAAGGTTGAGAAACGAACAGCCTTTGCCTTGCCGGTTTTCAGGATTGAAAGATTGGCAGGTGTAATGCCGATGCGTTCTGCAAGCTCGGTCGAGGAGATTTTTCTGCGTGCCATCATAACGTCAAGATTTACAACAATCATTGTCTCACCTCAAATGGTCAGGCTGTTTTCTTCCTTCAGCGCTGTGCCGTTGAGCATACAGCTGCGCACAACTCGCACGATCAGAAAGATAAACAGCATTGCAACGGACACCAAACCGAAGGGAAGATAGTGATAACAGGCGGCAAGCGTGAGAATCGTGACGGTTAAGCTGCACCAAGAAATCATGCCCAACAGACGACAGTTTTCCAAAACAAAGATCTGCTCTTTTTGAATGTTCCGCAAAAGCTGCCACAAGCCGTAAAGGGCGATAGCAGCAGGCAGGGAACACAGATAGAATGTATATAAAATACAATCCAGCACGAGTTGAGAGAAAGCTCGAATTTCACCGAAAAGCTCTACCAACATCGGAGCAGTGCATAGGAGTGCTGCCAATGCGACAGCAAAGACCAATACGAAAACCGAGCTGACAGTTAGTGTCTTATTTTTCATAAAATACCTCCAAATTTTTTACGATATTCAGGCTACGCAACCGGTGGTTGCGCTTTAAGAATAGCAGAATAATTATCGTTTGTCAATAATTAATTTCTGTTTTTCGATTTACAACATAAAAATAAAGGCTGTAAAAACTCTCGAAAAGAGTTTTTACAGCCTTTTTAATAATCAATCCTTATAGCCGGAGATGTAGAGATCTTCGTAGATTATGCGGTAGAGCTTATCGCTGGCTCGGTTCAGATCATAAACGACGTAGAAATACTGTTCCTGACCGATCCTGCCACCCCAATAGTCCATCTGCTCGATCAGCGCATACTGCTCGATCGTGTAATCGTTCTGCAAGACCTCAGCGCACAGCTCCAGTAGCTGCTCATTGCCGAATGAAGTTGTGCACATACCCAGGCAGGCACGCACAAATTCAGGATATTCAGTCCATGATTTTGTCTTGATCGTGTTAAGAATGGAGATCAAAACCTCTCTCTGACGACCGGTTCGATTTGCTTCACTGTCGCTGCGTATGCGTGCATATCTAACTGCATTGCGACCGTCAAGACGGCACTTGCCATAGTTTACATCGTAGTATCCCTTGTTGTAAAAAAATTCAACCTCGCTGTAGTCCAAATCGACCTCGACACCGCCGACAAGATCAATGATGTCTTCCAGCTGCATCATATCGACCGAGATATATTCCGTGATATTCAACGAGAAGTTATGGTTTAAGGTACCGACTGCCCACTGCGGACCGCCCCAAACATAAGGATAGGCAAGCTTCGCATAGGAGCCCCATGCGGGAACCTGTACGTAGGAGTCACGAGGGACAGAGATCAGTTTGATCTTGTGGTGCACTTTATCGATCGAGAAGATCATGATCGAGTCGGAAGAACCGACCTCATCAAGTCCGAACAGCGCAAAATTCAAAATCTGCTCGTGATCACCGGTCAGATAGCTCTTGCCCTCAGGGGCACCGGTGTTCATCTTGTCGAGTGCTTCCTGTGGGATGTCGTCATTGCTCAGGTGTTCCCATTCGATCTGCAGACCGGGCTCTTCGTATTGCTGCTGTCCGATGATGCTTTCGATCTCTGCTTTGTCCACGGTGGTGACAGGGGTGTTGTCTTCACGCAAAATCTCGCCATCGTGCTGTGTTTGCACAATGTGCAGGGCATCACTGGAAAGATCGTTAAATGCGTTGTCCTGACTGATCGCGCCGAACATATATTGATATGCGTAGATCGCAAAGCTTGATACCAATATGATCAGCAGGGAGAAAAAGGTGGAAACGATGGCAAAGCCTTTCCTTTGCTTCCGCATGAAATATGTAACGAAAGCAACGATAAAGGCAATTGCTGCGACAATGCCTGCGATGACAATGCCCTTGATCAGCAGGCGGATCTCACCGATTGCCAAATTTTTATTGATATAAGAGAGAAAAGCATTACCGAAGACAAACAACAATATCAAACCCGAAAGGATCATAAAGCCGAAGGCGCAAAGCCCCATCGCACGGCTCTTTCTGCGGTTGTTAGGTTCCGGCAGCTCGTAAGGTGGCTCTGAAAACTCCTCCATCTCAATGTCAGGCTCAGTGCTCTCATCATCGATGCCGTTCAAGAAGAATGCCTTGAGGTCTTCGGAGGACAGTGCCTGAAATTCCTCGTGCGACAGGGATAGAAATTCCTCTTGGGATAAGGGATGATTCGAATTGGAGGGGGAGAGCCGGAAATCATTTTTGTCCATGACGATTCCTCCTTTGACAAAAACTGAATCCATTATATCACAGATTTTATATAATTTCTACCCCTAAAAAATAAAAGCGGAGGGCAAGCCCCCCGCTCGATCAAATCAGCAGCAGTTATTCTCGCAGCCGCAGCCACAGCCGCAGCCGTTGTTACCGGTGGTAAGACCGTTGTTGCCGCCGCAGCAGCAGAACAAGAGAACGAGAATGATGATCCACCAGCAGCCGCCGAAACCGTTATTGTTACACATAATGGAAACCTCCTAAAATTGATTGAGCACTTCGCTCATTCCATGTTATGTCAGGAGGCTGAAATGGTGACAGCAGTGGAGATTTTTTACGGGTTGGTTTTGTGGATGATAACAGGAAGCTTGGGATCGTTCTGACGGCGTGCGCTGGTTTTACCTTCGGGTTTGATCTCACCTGCGAGGGTCAGTGAACGCTTTGTCAGCGCAGGACCGACCAATTCATAGACCAAAACGCCAAACAGAACGACGTTTCTCACCAATGCACCGTCACTTAAAGAGGTTGCGGTCAGTGCCATGCCAAGGGCAACGCCTGCCTGCGGCAGTAGCGTGATGCCCAAATGCTTGGTGATCGCAGGATTGCAATGTGTCAGCTTGCAGCTGCTATAAGAACCGTAGTATTTGCCGGCGGAACGTGCAAGGATATAGATCACACCGATTAAAAGTGTGAACGGATTTGCCAAAATTCGCAGATCAAGCTCTGCACCTGAGATAACGAAGAATAAAATATTCATCGGAACGGTCCAGTTGTCCACACGAGACATCAGCTCTTCTGATGTGTCGCAGATATTGCAGAAGATTGTGCCTGCCATCATGCACAGCAAAAGCAGGGAAAAGCCGCAATGAATGCTACCGATTGTGAATTTCAGATCGGACAGACCGACTGCCAGCAGAACGAAGGCTACGGAGACCGCCATACGCTTGCTTCGTGAGTGGAAAAAGCGTTCAATATAATTCAGTGCAATGCCGACCAAAGCACCTACGCCCAAGGATAAAATGATCTCGATTGTCGGCTCGACAAGAATACCGATAAGGCTGATGGAGCCTTGCTCTAAAGCATTTGCGATGCCGAACGATGCGGAAAACAGCAAAAGACCGACCGCATCATCGATCGCTACGACCAGCATCAAAAGACGGGTTAAGGGACCGTCGGCTTTGTACTGCCTGACGACCATTAATGTTGCAGCAGGAGCTGTAGCTGAGGCGATTGCACCGAGGGTGATCGCAGAGGAGACTGACAGTACGTTCGGTGCGATCAAATGCACTGCGATGAGGATGATGTCTACAACGATCGTGGTCACAACTGCCTGAGTAATACCGATGGTGATCGCTCGAGAGCCCATGCTTTTGAGCTGTGACAGACGGAATTCGTTGCCGATCGTGAAAGCGATGAAGCCCAATGCGACCTGACAGATGATACTGACGGCTTCGACCTCTTCCAAGGAACCAAAGCCTAAGCCCTTAACACCGAGGGCGCCGATGCAGAACGGACCGAGCAGGAGTCCTGCGACAAGATAAGCAGTGACCGCAGGCAGATGTAGCTTCTTTGCCACACGGGACAGCAGCAGACCGCCAAGGATCGCAACCGCAAGACAGATCAAATAATTCATAAAAAAGCCTTCTTTATACAAAAAATTTACGACCGCTATCATAGCACTGCGGACCATTTTCTTCAAGTGCAATTTTGAACAAAAATCAACGGATTTATGAAATTATTTTGTGAAGAAACGCAAGAAGCAAAACACTGGAATGTGGGAGGAAAGCGTTATATAATGTCTGCTGAATAAGTCGTTATAGCGACTTATTCTTGCGGCATCGCCGCAAAATCGCATAATACGGCTCTTTTTAACCGTTTTTATGCAATTCAGACATGTATTCAATACAGAATAAGTTGAACGCTGCAGATCACTCTGCAGCGTTTTTGATCATATCAATGCCTTCGTTTAGGCTTTCAGCGCTGAGTGCGCCGACGGCGTAGGTGACGATCGCACCGTTTTGACCGATGAAGATCGTCATGGGCAGGGAGGAAGCGCCGTAGGCGATGGCAGCTTCGCTGTTGATGTCAAACAAGACGGGGAAGGTGTAGCCGTTTTCTGCGAGGAAGGCTTTGGCATCTTCCATGCTGTCTCCGCTTGTCATGTTGACCATGAGGAACTGAATGTCGGGATTTTCTTCATAAGCGGTTTGGAAATACGGCATTTCGGATTTGCAGGGAGGACACCAGCTTGCCCACAGGTTGAGCACGATGGGCTTGCCGAAATGATCAGAGAGCTTGATCGGATTGCCGTTTTCGTCCTCGGCGGTAAAATCCGGAGCGGTTTCGATTGCCTCGGTGCTTTCAGACGGCTGCGCAGCCTCCTGCGTTGTGCTGACAGGTGCAAGCGAGCTTGGCGCATAATCGTCCTTTAGCCGATTATATAATAGGTAGGCACCAATAAACAGCGCAATGCTCAGCACTGTAATGATGATCCACATGAGATTTTTCTTCATGATGTTGCCTCCTATGCCAAATAACTCAGAAGCTTACTCAAAAGACCGCTCATCATCAAAATGCCGACAAGGATAAGCAAGCTTCCGCAGATGATATTGATGATCTTATAGTTCTTTTTGATAAAATGGAAGGTGCTTTTCAGCTTGTCGATCAGCACGGCGCTCAGGATGAACGGGATTCCCAAGCCCAAGGAATAGACAAGGAGCATGCCGATCCCGGTCAGCACCTGTCCTTGCTGAGAGGCGAGCATCAGTGCTGAGCCGAGGAAGGCACCGACACAGGGCGTCCAACCGATGGAAAAGACGATGCCGAAGAGAAATGATGAAAAAAAGTTCAAATTTCCTGTCTTTGCAGAACGGTTTGCGCCCTTAAAAAGATCGAAACGGAACACACCGAGGAAATTCAAGCCGAAAAAGACGACGATCAGACCGGTGACGATGTTGACGATGGTCTGATATTCTTTCAGGAAGCTACCAAGGGTACCTGCCAAAGCGCCCATGGCGATGAACACGGCGGTGAAACCGAGGACAAAGCCGAGCGCATTTTTCAACGTTTTTTTCATTGTGCGCTCATTGCCGCCTGCAAAATAAGAGACATAGATCGGCAGCATCGGCAAAAGACAAGGGGAGATAAAGGTGATCAGCCCCTCTAAAAAGGTGATAAAATATTGCATGGAGAAATCTCCTTCAATAGATAAATGATAACAAATCGGAATTTGGGATCATGCGATGATTGAAAAACGTTGCAAATCGTAGTATAATGCGATCAATGAACGGGGGTTAGTAAATATGGCACGGACGATGTTTGAGCCTGTGTATCAGGCGATTTTTCCATTTTGGGACAATATTTCAGAAGCGGAAAAGGAATATATTTGCAACAATTCCAAAGCTTTGAGCTATCTGAAAGGTACGGTCATTCATGACGGAAACGACTGTTCGGGTGTGATTTTGGTTCGCAAGGGCTGCTTGAGAGTTTATATGCTTTCGGACAGTGGTAAGGACATTACGCTCTACCGTTTGCACGACGGCGATATGTGCATGCTATCGGCATCGTGCGTGCTGCAGACGATCACGTTCGATGTTTTGGTCGATGCCGAGGAGGACAGTGAGTGCTACATCATAAGTGGAAGCGCATTTGCATCGGTCAGTGCTCAAAATTCGGAGATCAAGATTTTTACGCTGGAAACTGCGGTCAGCCGTTTTTCAGATGTGATGTGGGCGATGCAACAGATCTTGTTCATGAGCATGGACAAGCGCTTGGCGATCTTCCTGCACGAGGAATCGGCGAGGCTGTCTTCCGATATGATTAATCTGACCCACGAGCAGATCGCAAAATACATTGGCTCTGCTCGTGAGGTGGTTTCAAGAATGCTGAAATACTTTGCAAATGAGTCGATCGTCGAGCTTTCGCGTAAGGGCATCCGCATCATCGACAAAGAACGCTTACGTCAATTAGCCCTCCAGCATGGCTAAGATCTGCGCCTTCGGACGAGCGCCAACGGACTGATTGATGACCTCGCCGTTTTTCATGACGACCAACGTCGGAATGCTGACCACGCCGAAGCGCTGTGCCAACTCGGGATCGTCATCAATGTTGATCTTGGCAACGAGATACTGCGGATTTTCTTCTGCGATCTCATCGACAAGAGGGGAGACCATGCGGCAAGGACCGCACCAGTCTGCGTAGAAGTCCAAAAGGACGGTTTTTTCGCTGTTTTTTACGGATTCGAAGTTTTCATTGGTAACTTTTAAGATTGCCATGTTGAGTCATCCTTTCTTTGTTTTCTGGCTTTATTATATGCGGAATTTTGCTTCTTTTCTGTGACATAGTCACAAAAAAATCGGGACAATGAAAATTGTCTCGATTTTTTATGCAAAAAGGCTTGACATTTGAAAATTGCCTGCTATAATATGAATAGATGCTCATATGAATAAATGCTCATATTTAGGAGGGAACCATGGAACACGATCATCATAATATGCTTGAGAAGGTAAAAACTGTCTTGCCAAGCGATGCGCAGCTTTGTGATTTGGCGGATCTTTACAAGCTTTTTGCCGATAGCACACGGGTGAAGATTTTGTTTTCTCTTTTGCAGGAGGAGCTTTGTGTGTGCGCTATTTGTGAGCTGTTGAATATGGAGCAGTCTGCCATTTCGCATCAGCTTAAAAAATTACGTTTGGCAAATATGGTCAAAAGCCGCCGAGAGGGGAAAACGGTGCTTTATTCGCTTGCTGATTCGCATGTGCGCAGCATCATTGCGTTGGGATTTGAGCATTTGACGGAGGGTGAATCATGAAAAAGTCAACAAAAAATATGTTGTTTGCATTTCTGCTAAATCTCGGATTTTCAATTTTGGAGCTGCTTGGCGGTATTTTTACGAACAGCATTTCCATCATTTCCGATGCGCTGCATGATTTTGGCGATGCGTTTTCGATCGGTGTGTCTGTGGTTTTGGAGAAAAAATCCGAGAAGAAGGCAAATGTAGATTATACCTTCGGATATTTGAGATATTCGGTTTTGGGCGCTTTGATCACAGCCGGAATTTTGCTGATCGGTTCTGTGGTTGTGATTTATCAAGCGGTCTGCCGTTTTCTTGCGCCTTCTATGGTGAATCATGATGGTATGCTGATTTTTGCGATCGTCGGCGTTGTGGTCAACGGCTTGGCGGCGCTCAAAACAGCGCACGGTCACAGCCTGAATGAAAAGACTTTGAGCCTGCATATGTTGGAGGATGTGCTCGGTTGGCTTGCAATCTTGGTTGGAAGTATCGTGATCAAGCTGACGGGCTGGCATTTGATCGATCCGATCTTATCGCTTGCCATTGCGGTGTTTGTTTTGCTCCATGCGTTTGGGCATTTGAAAGAGGTCTTTGCGGTCATTTTGGAAAAAACACCGGAGAATATTTGTGTTTCGGAGCTGACAAAAGCTTTGAAGACAGTGGAGCGTGTGAAGGATGTCCATCATCTGCATCTGTGGAGTCTTGACGGCACAGCGCATTGTGCAAGTTTGCATGCTCTGATCGATGAGAGCTGCACACCGACAGAATTTGAGGAGATCAAGCATCGTATTCGTCATGTTTTGGAGCATAACGGCATCAGCCATGCGACGATCGAGATGGAATATCGTCCATGTGCGCATGAGGCTTGTGAGATCAAACCGTCCTCGCACGGGCACCACCACGCACATTGTCATTAATACTAATCGCCGATTAAAATGAGTGTTTTAATCGGCGATTAGTATCAATTTTATAATTTTGTTGCTCTCGCTAAGATTCTTCGGTCGTTGCGCTCCCTCAGAGTGACAATTATGGAAGTGCAACTATTATTTCATCCTTCATCATTACTCTTTACTCTCACCCATAAATCGGGATTTGGAAAATTATTTTGCACTTGATTTTTCGGCGGCTTCGATTACATGCTTCATCAAAACGCTTGTCGTAACACTTCCGACACCGCCGGGAACAGGCGTGATCGCAGCAACGATCGGCTCAACCTCGTCAAACACGGCATCGCCGGCAATGGCACCTGTGCCGCCTTTGGCGTTGAGCTTGTTTTCGTCCCAATTGATCGAAACGTCAAGCACGATCTGCCCCTCACGCACAAAATTCTTGGAAAGTGAGTTCAATACACCGGCAGCGGAGATCAAGATATCCGCATTTCGGCAAATTTCTGCCGTGTTGACCGTTTTGGTGTGGCAGACGGTCACTGTGGCATTTTTCTGCATCAGCAGCATCGCAGCAGGCTTGCCGACGACCAAGCTACGTCCGATGATGACGGCATTTTTCCCCTGACATTCGATACCGTAATACTCCAAAATCTCCATACATGCTTCGGGCGTGCATGGTGCAAAGCCCAGATCCTTTCTGCCCTCAAACACGCCTGCGTTGGACAAAGAGGTCATGCAATCAACGTCCTTTTTTACATCAAGGCGATTACAGACGATATCGGCATCCAAGTGCTTCGGAAGCGGTCGAAAAAGAAGCACACCATGGATCGTATAGTCCTCGTTGATCTGATCGATCAGCGAAAGAACCTCCTCTTGTGAAGCTTCTCGGGGCAGAACGAAATGCCGAATCTCAATGCCGATTAGCTCGGCACGCTTGATCGCACCTCTTTCGTAGGAGAGATCGCTTGCCTCCTCGCCCAAACGAATGAGCGCCAGCGTGGGTGAAATCCCTTTGTTTTTGAGCGACTGCGCACGTTCGATCAGCCTTGCATTGAGTGCATCAGTGACTTCTTTTCCCAATAAACGCTTCGCCATGGCAAAGACCTCCGTAAATATAGATTCGATATCTTCCGATTTATCGGTGAGTTTCGTGTTTGCGCAGACCAATGCCTTCTCCTTGAGGAGAAGGTGCCCCGAAGGGGCGGATGGGGTGAAAAGGTTACGAATTTTCCAAAATTATCATAATAACGCAACTTTTTCTGCACACCTCATCAGTCAGCTGCGCTGACAGCTTCTCCTACGTGCTAAGAGCCTCGTTTCGCTCGGCTGCGCTACGCATACCCTGAAGCTGAGGGCATCCTCAAGGAGAAGCCTTAGCCTGTGTGAAGTGAAAGATAAATCGGGATTTTTCGTCCTTACTGCAATTATATCAGAAAATATTACAATATACAAACTGTTTTTTCATCGAAATATTGGTTTTTCTATTGCGATTTCGCAAAATATGTGTTATATTCTTTGATTGTGGATAAATTTTATGACAGATGCGGCACGAAGCCGCTTGAAGGAAGGATGATCCCTATGGCACAACAGGAGAATATTCGTAATATCGCTATCATCGCTCACGTTGATCATGGCAAAACCACCCTCGTTGACGAGATGCTCAAGCAGGGCGGCATTTACAGAGAAAATCAGGCAGTCGTGGATCGAGTTATGGACTCCGGCGACTTGGAGCGTGAGCGTGGCATCACCATTTTGGCGAAGAATACCGCAGTTCAATATAAAGGCACAAAGATCAATATCGTTGACACCCCGGGCCACGCTGATTTCGGTGGCGAGGTCGAGCGTATTTTGAAGATGGTCAACGGCGTCATCCTCTTGGTTGATGCCGCAGAGGGACCCATGCCGCAGACTCGATTTGTTTTGGGCAAGGCGCTGGAGCTTGGTCACAAGGTCATTGTTGTTGTCAATAAGATCGACCGCCTGGATGCTCGTGTGGAGGAGGTCATGGAGGAGGTTTTAGAGCTGCTTCTCGATCTGAACGCAACGGACGAGCAGTTTGATTCTCCCACCCTTTTCTGCTCTGCACGTCAGGGCATTGCATCCTATTCGCCCAACGAAGCAGGTGTGAATTTGGATCCGCTCTTTGACACCATTGTGCGCTATATTCCTGCGCCCGAGGGTGAGAAGGATGCACCGCTTCAGATGCTTGTCTCTGCTATAGATTATAATGAATATGTCGGCAGGATCGGCATTGGAAGAATTGAGCGTGGCGTGCTCCGTCAGAACCAAGAGGTCAGTATTTGCGACTTCCACCACCCGGACGAAAATGCCAAGGGCAAGGTCGTTGCACTTTATGAGTTTGACGGCTTGGGCAGAAAGCCGGTCACGGAAGCTTCCGCAGGTGAGATTGTCGCTTTTTCGGGTATGGCGGATATCACCATCGGTCAGACCATATGCGCTCTTGATCAGCCTGAACCGCTGCCCTTTGTTAAAATCTCTGATCCGACCATCGAGATGACCTTCTCGGTCAACGATTCCCCGTTTGCAGGAAAGGAAGGCAAATATGTCACGTCCAGAAATCTGCGTGACCGCCTGTTCAAGGAGCTTTTGAAGGATGTTTCTCTGCATGTCACTGAGCAGGGAACCGATGCTTTCAACGTTGCAGGCAGAGGCGAGATGCACATCTCCATTTTGATCGAAACGATGCGCCGAGAGGGTTACGAGTTCCAGGTCAGCACACCTCGTGTTTTGACCAAGGAGATCGACGGCAAGCTCTGTGAGCCGATCGAACGCATGGTTGCTGATGTGCCCGAGGCTTCCATGGGCAGTGTGATCGAGAAGATGGGCAAGCGTAAAGCAGACCTCTTGTCTATGACCCCTGTGGGCAGCCGTTACCGTTTGGAATTTATGGTGCCGTCAAGAGGCTTGTTCGGCTATCGCAGTGAATTTTTGACAGACACTCGCGGTGAGGGCATCATGTCCTCCGTTTTGGATTCCTACGCTCCCTTGAAGGGTGAGATCGAGCGCCGCAAAACAGGCTCCCTGGTTGCCTTTGAGACCGGCGAGGCATGCACCTATGGCCTTTACAATGCGCAGGAGCGCGGGCAGCTCTTTATCGGTGCAGGCACGGAGGTTTATGCCGGCATGGTCGTGGGCATCTGCTCCCGCAATGAGGATATGAATGTCAATGTTTGCAAGAAAAAGCAGCTGACCAATATGCGTGCCTCCGGCTCAGATGAGGCGTTGCGATTGACCAGCCCGAGAATTTTCTCGCTGGAGCAGTGTTTGGAATTTTTGGCAGATGACGAGCTTTTGGAGGTCACGCCGAAGTCTTTGCGCATCCGCAAACGTGAGTTGGATCATGCCCAGCGTATGCGCCAGCTCATGAAGACCAGAGCCGGACAGTAAGGTAAGAAACAGATATTCTTGTGAATTGTTCCACTGTTTCGGAGGGCGTTATGAGAAAGCAGATTTTCAATGTTGTCCACGGCTACCAAAACAGTCTCTCTTTTAAGATCTATAAGTATTGTATGATCATGGTAATCGTGGCAAGCGTCTTGTCGCTGGCGGTCAAGGAAAAACTATCGTTTTTGGTTTATGTTGACATTTTTTGTCTGACTGCATTTATCATAGACTATATTTTGAGATGGATTACCGCTGACTATAAGCTGAAAAAGAAGCATTGGACTTCTTTTGTGCGCTTTTTGCTCCGACCGATTTCTATTGTGGATATGATGTCAATTTTTGCACTTTTAAGCTCTCTTTTTGGTTGGTTTTCGGGCATTGCGCAGGTGCTTGCGGTTTTTAGGATCATTCGTATCTTCCGCTACTCTAAAAGCGTAGATATGATTCTGCAGATTTTGAAACGTTCCAAAAAACCACTTATTGCGGTGGGAAGCCTAGCTGTGGGTTATATTACCGTTTCTGCAATCATGATATTTAATATTGAGCCGCAGTCCTTTGATACTATTTTTGATGCGATCTATTGGGCAACGGTTTCACTGACGACCGTAGGTTACGGTGATATTTATCCCGTTACGACCTTGGGACGAGTCGTGGCAATGATGTCCTCGTTCTTTGGAATTGCGGTCGTAGCTCTTCCTGCAGGTATTGTCACAGCGGAATATCTCAACAATTTGAAAGAGAATTACGAAAGAAAGTAACAAACGAAAACGAGGTGAGCTTGTGCGCCGTATTTTATCGATTATTCTCTGCATCTTATTGATTTTTGCGTTCACTTGTACGGCAAGTGCCGCAGCAGCGGAGGTGCGTTCTCTTAAAACGGATATCATCGTGCTGGAAGACGGCTCCTGCTCCCTCACGATGAATGCAACGGTGCGTTTTTTGTCTGCAACGAAGCAGTTTTACATCCCTTTGGCAACTGACGCCGATGATATCAACGTGACAGGCGCTTCCTACGACACCGAGAGTGTCAGTGGCGTGGAATGCGTGATTTTTGAAAGTAAGCACGGTTTTACGGGTGAAATGAACTTTGTCATTTCCTATACATTGCCAAACGTCGTTGCTGAGCAGGAAAACGGTAGCCAGCTTTTTACGATGAAGCTGCCCGAATTGGGTTGGCAATATCCCATTGCTGAATACGAAGTCAGCATTGCTTTTCCTACTGAGGTCACGGAGCAACCGAGCTGGTACAGCGCTTATCACGGCGTGGATATTGAGAATTATTTGGACATTTCCATTCAGGAAACAGGCATGCACATCCGCAGCTTCGAACGTCTGAAGGATCAAGAGGTCATTACGATGGAGCTCAGCTTTGAACCGGATTCCTTCGAGCTTTATCACTTGCCCGGACAGACGGTTTCCGTTGCATCGGTGCTGTTTTGGCTGCTCCTTGCGGCAACGCTTGCTTACTATTTTCTACGATTGCGCAGAAAGCGTTTCTCGCCCTCCTTACGCCAAACGACCTTCAATGATTCCACCGCAGGTGAGATCCCTTGCCAGCTCAGTGGGCAAGCTCCTGATGCGGTCGGCATTCTTGCCTATTGGGGCAACCTTGGCTATTTGAGCATCTCTCGCAGCCGAAACGGCAGGATTTTACTGCATAAGCAGATGGAAATGGGCTCAGAGCGTGCCGCATTGGAAAGAAAATTATTCTATTCTCTTTTCCGCTCGTCGGATAGCGTTGATGCAGCCAGTGCGCATGTGATGCGTGTTTCGCAGCGCGTCGGGGCTTTGATACAGCGAAGCTGGTCACAGCGTTTGTTCCGAAAAAATTCGGGCAGTCCCTATCTTTTGCGCTTGCTCTCCCTCTTGACGGCGGCAATTTCGTCATTGATGACGTTTGATCTGTTGTTGCCTGCAAATTTGCTGCGTTGGTTCCTGCTTCCGATCTTGATCGCTTTGGGCGTTTTTATGTCCTACATGATTTGGCACGCCTGTCATAATTTTTACAGCAGAAAGTGTTACCGCAGTTTACTGACAGGTAGCTTGGCAGTGATCGCCTTACTGGCGCTATCGATCAGTGCAGGGAGCTTCTTTGTTACGCTTTGCTCCATCGCTTTGCAGATTTTCTGCGCCGTTACGACCATGTTCGGCGGCTTGCGTGTGAAAGCAGGTGAGGATATCGTTAAGCAGATTTTGGGCTTGCGAGCTTTTCTCAAAAGTGCAAGAATTGAGCAAATTCAACGCTTGATACAATCGGACAGCCAATATTTTTACCGTATGCTGCCTTTTGCTGAACAGCTTGGCGTTGCGTCTAACTTTGCCGCTCGCTGCAATACTATACAATTGGAGCCCTGTCCATGGCTCATCGATTCTCAACAAAATCCGCAGACCGCTTCGGAATTTTACGCCGTCTATGCGCAGATTGCCGTGGTGATTCGCAAAGAACAGGGGGTTAGGTCTCCTACGGAGGTAATTTATGGATGAATACCGCTTTTTTGCGCTGATCTCCCGTATGAGATACATCACCCGTTGGGGCTTGATGCGAAATACTTATTCCGAAAACATTCAGGAGCACAGCCATATGGTCGCTGTTTTGGCGCATGGTTTGGCGCTCATTCGACGTGATATTTTAGGCTTGGAGGCGGAGCCTGAGCGCTGCGCAACGGCAGCACTGTTTCATGATGCTTCGGAAATTTTGACGGGCGACCTGCCTACGCCGATCAAGTACTATAATCCCGAGATCAAGGAAGCTTACAAGCAGGTCGAGCATATCAGCGGCACAAAACTGCTGGAAATGCTGCCAGAGTGTCTGCAAAGCAGTTATGCACCTTTGGTTTATGAAACTGATGAGACGGTGCACAGCATTGTCAAGGCAGCCGATAAGCTTTCGGCGCATATCAAGTGCATCGAAGAGCTCAAGGGCGGCAATTTGGAGTTTGAATCTGCGGCAAAGCAGACTCGTCAGGCGTTGGAAAAAATGCAGTTGCCGGAGCTGGATTGGTTCATGGAGCATTGCCTGCCTGCATTCGGAAAGAATTTGGATCAGTTAGAGTAAAATAAATGATCACCCACTGCCAACGCAGAGGGTGATCATTTTTGCATGCTTGTACTGTAATACTGTTTCTTGATAAAATAGTTTGAAAACCATTTTATTGCAGGATGAACATCCTGCACCGCCTGTGGCGGCAAGAAAAGTATTGTACAACATTCTTGTCGGCTACGCCGCCACTCGCTCGCAGAGCGGGTAATAAAACGATGAAACCGTTTTATTAAGAATTAGTATAAAGAGGTTTGCAAGCGCTTTGACCTCATAATCAGGCACAAACCGTGTACCACTTTCAATATGAAGAACAGTAAGCTCAGTCATATCTAATCCGCTTAGCTGCATCTTTGCGGCAATCTGCTTTTGCGTCCAGCCTCGTGCCTTGCGAAGCTGACGAATTTTGTCACCGATAATATTCTTAGATTCTCCGCTCCAATAAATCTTCATACTAAAGCCTCTGCGGACGATCGGTCAAGCCGAGAAGATAATCCACGGAAACACGATAGCATTCCGCCAAGCGGATCAGGATCTCCGTCGGTATATCTCGTTGCCCCAATTCATAGTTACTGTAGACCTGCTGCGAGCAGTTGAGTATTGCTGCCACATCCTTTTGCTTCAAATCGTGGTCCTCGCGCAGATCACGGATACGTTGATATACCATTGCAAGCCCCTTCGTATAATTGTTAAATTCCGATTTATCGGTGAGTTGCACACGCTATCATCCCAACGGCTACAACGCTTTGACGACCACGCGCGAGCGTGCATGGAGAGGTCAAGGAGAGGGCGGCTTTGCGGCGAAATAGGCAGTAGCGAACGGTTTGCAGGAACGATAGCCGCAACGGTCAGCACCTCTCCTTGCCTGTTCTTTGGTGACTTTCTTGCAGGAGCAAGAAAGTCACGCTCCACGCAGTGGTGCAAAGTTGCGACTTTGTGCGCACATTCATTTTAACGCTCACGGCACGCCGTGACCCTACGATGGGCGCGTCAGGGATGCTGCGCGCTACAATTTATAAAATAAAACAGACCGACAAATTGGAATTTTTGATATTTCTTGAAACAATAATACTAAACCCTAAACCGCAAAATGCGGTGTTGACATATACTGCATTTTGCGGTAAGATAATATTATCAATAATTGAAGGGAGAAATAGAGAATGTATTGTTCGAAGTGCGGAAATGAAATTACGCAGGTAAGTAGGTTCTGTGCCATTTGCGGATCGGAGAATCCGAATTACGCAGAAGTTATACCTGCTGCGACACCTATGGTAGGAATACCGAAAAAGAACGGCAAAACAAAGAAAATGATTCTGATTGTTGCTTCAATCGCGGCGGTGCTGCTGATTGCGTACTTGTTATTTGGAGGCAAGCGCATTGATCTGAAATACGATTGGGGTACAGATATGTCGGAAATTCTGGCAGATGGAGGAAAGAAATGGTCTGACAGAAACGCCTATATTGAAGATGGCGGCGATGTGGACGAGATTGAAGAATTTCCGAATGTGCTCGATGTGTGGTATTATTTTGGAGAGGATGGTTTGTACAGTATAAGCTATCATTTTGAGTCAGGAGACTCTCTTGAATATTCGGAGATAATTGAGATTGTTGCAAAGTACTACGGCGATCATTACTATGAACATAAAGAATATGGCCTGGAAAGCGGATACCCTGTATGGTGGTGGAAAGATGGGACGGTTGTAGTTCTCAAAGGTATGCAGATGACTTATTATGATGAAGATTACTATATGGAGGAGTATAAAGGCGACTACAGATTGATCAAAGATTATTTTGGCAAATAAAGTGGTATTTTGGGGCGCACGAATGTGCGCCTCGTTTTTTCTCTGTTATGTACAAAAATTTTTCAAAAAATTTATGAAAAAAGCCAAAAAAGGGCTTGACATTCACGGCAGCGTGTATTACAATAGGGGAGCACGTCAAGGGGACAACTCTGCGTGCACTGCGATGATGCAGGAGATTGCGTTTTAGACGGTAACTTCTGCGGAGTATGTCCGGTCATCGGGCGGCTGAGGCGTGAATGTATGTGGCGTATATCGCTGCAACATGGCATCGGTCGGCACAAGTCGGCCGTTTTTCATGCAAGCGGAGTGATACGCACGGTTAAGCGTACACGAAAACGTCTCGACCGTACCCAGAAAGACAAACGAAAAACCTGAGTACGTTTCAAGGAGGAAACAACAACCATGGCAAACACCAAGATCAGAATTCGCCTGAAGGCATATGATCATCAGCTCATCGACTCTACTGCAGAGAAGATCGTTGAGTCCGCAAAGCGCAACGGCGCTTCCGTATCCGGCCCCATCCCCCTGCCCACCAAGAAGGAAGTCGTTACCATCCTTCGTGCTGTTCATAAGTATAAGGACAGCCGTGAGCAGTTCGAGCGCAGAACCCATAAGAGATTGATCGATATCCTCAACCCCACCCCCAAGGCAATTGAAGCCCTCCAGGGCTTGGATCTTCCGGCTGGCGTTGAGATTGAGATAAAGCTGTAATATACATTATATATATTGCAGAATCGCGTCCCCTGACCGCTGCCGAGCGGTCCCGGGTCATGTTGGCAAACCAATGAGTGCCCAATGCTTAAGTTTGTCAACCAATAACCTAAAATGAAGGAGAAACAATCATGCAGAAAGCAATCATCGGCAAGAAAGTGGGTATGACCCAAATCTTCGATGAGACCGGTCGTGTGATCCCTGTCACCGTTATTGAGGCAGGCCCTTGCACCGTCGCTCAGAAGAAGACCACTGAAAAAGATGGTTACGAGTCCGTTCAGCTTGCTTACGGCGATGTCGCCGAAAAGAAGCTGTCTAAGCCCGAACTCGGCCACCTGAAGAAGGCAGGCATCACTGCTAAGAGACACCTCAAGGAATTCAAGCTTGACAACGCAGCTGCTCTCGAAGTTGGCGCTGAGATCAAGGCTGATGTCTTCGCTGCAGGCGATCACATCGACGTCACCGGCATTTCCAAGGGCCACGGCTTCCAAGGCGCGGTTAAGCGTCATGGCACCCACGTCCAGAAGAACAGCCACGGCGGCGGCCCTGTTCACCGTCATTCCGGTTCCATGGGCGCTTGCTCCACTCCGTCCCGTATCTTCAAGGGCAAGAACATGCCCGGTCACATGGGCGCTGAGCAGGTCACTGTTCAGAACCTCGACGTTGTTAAGGTTGACGCAGAGCTCAACATGCTCGTAGTCCGCGGCGCAATCCCCGGACCCAAGGGCGGTCTCGTTTATATCAAGTCCACCGTCAAGACCATCAAGGTCGCTAAGGGCGATGCTGGCATCAGCAAGAACCCGCAGAAGGCTTCCGGACGTAACCCGCAGAAGGCTTCCGCAAGAGGCTAAGAAAGGAGAGTTAAACTAAATGAAGACTAACGTTTACGATATGAACGGCAAGCAGGTCGGCGAAGTTGAACTTTCCGAGGCTGTATTCGGTATCGAGCCCAACGAATCCGTTGTTCATGACGTTGTGAAGAATCACCTGGCAAACTGCCGTCAGGGCACACAGTCCGCGCTGACCCGTGCAGAGGTTTCCGGCGGCGGCAAGAAGCCGTGGAGACAGAAGGGTACCGGTCATGCTCGTCAGGGCAGCACCCGTGCTCCGCAGTGGACTCACGGTGGCGTCGTATTCGCCCCGAAGCCCAGAGATTACAGCTACACCCTCAACAAGAAGGTTCGTAGACTGGCTCTCAAGTCCGTTCTGAGTGCTAAGGCTCAGTCCGAGAACATCATCGTGATTGATGAGATCAAGATGGATGCGATCAAGACCAAGAAGTTCGCCGGCTTCCTGAGCGCAATCAATGCTGATTGCAAGGCTTTGGTTGTTACCGCTGAGGTCAACGAGAATGTCGTCCTCTCCGCTCGCAATATCCCCGGCGTCAAGACCGCTTTCGCTAACGTTATCAACGTTTATGACATTCTGAATGCTAAGAAGCTCATCGTTGATAAGGCTGCGCTTGAAAAGATCCAGGAGGTGTTCGCATAATGAAGTCCGCATACGATATCATCATCCGTCCGGTCATCACCGAACAGTCCATGGAAGCTACCGAAATGAAGAAGTACGTCTTCTACGTCGCTAAGGACGCTAACAAGACCGAAATCAAGAAGGCCGTTTCCGAGATCTTCGGCGTCAAGGTCGAAAAGGTCACCACCATCAACATGGATGGCAAGCTGCACCGTCAGGGTCGTTACCCGATGGGCAGAACCGCTTCCTATAAGAAGGCTGTCGTTAAGCTGACTGCCGATTCCAAGACCATCGAATTCTTCGAGGGTATGGTCTAATAACCATCTCAATTAAAGGAGTGTAACGCAAAATGGCGATTAAATCTTATAAGCCTTATACGCCCGCCCGTCGAAACATGACTGTTTCTGCGTTTGAAGGCGTTGACAAGAAGGCAAAGCCCGAGCGTAGCCTGGTTGAGACCCTGAAGAAGCATTCCGGTCGCAACAGCTACGGCAAGATCACCGTCCGTCATCGCGGCGGCGGCAACAAGCGTAAGTACCGTATCATCGACTTCAAGCGCAACAAGCTGGACATGCCGGCAATCGTTGAGCGCCTGGAGTACGATCCCAACCGCAGCGCATTCATCGCTCTGGTCAAGTACGAAGATGGCGAGCTCCGCTACATCCTCGCTCCTGTTGGCCTGAAGGTTGGCGACAGCATCATTTCCTCTGCAGAAGCCGACATTAAGCCCGGCAACTGCCTGCCGATCGCAAACATCCCTGTCGGTACCGTCATCCACAATGTCGAGCTTCAGCCCGGCTACGGCGCACAGCTGGTGCGTTCGGCAGGCGTCGCTGCACAGCTCTTGGCAAAGGAAGGCGAGCTGGCACAGGTTCGTCTGCCCTCCGGCGAAGTCCGCTATGTCCGTATGAACTGCAAGGCTTGTATCGGTCAGGTTGGTAACATCGACCATGGTAACATCCACATTGGTAAGGCCGGTCGTACCCGCCACATGGGCATTCGCCCGACCGTTCGTGGTTCTGTTATGAACCCCTGCGACCACCCCCACGGTGGTGGCGAAGGCCGCGCTCCTGTCGGTCGTCCCGGTCCTGTTACCCCTTGGGGCAAGCCGGCTCTTGGCTACAAGACTCGTAAGACCAAGAATCCGACCAACAAGTTCATCATCAAGCGCAGAAACAGCAAGTAAGGAGGAAATGAATAATGAGCAGAAGCATTAAGAAAGGCCCGTTTGTTGCTCCTGAGCTGTACAAGCGCATCGAAGAGCTCAACAAAACCGGCGACAAGAAAGTGCTGAAGACCTGGTCCAGATCTTCCACCATTTTCCCCTCCTTTGTAGGTCACACGATCGCAGTCCATGACGGCCGTAAGCACGTTCCCGTCTATGTGACTGAAGACATGGTTGGTCATAAGCTGGGCGAGTTCGTTCCCACCAGAACGTTCCGCGGACATTCCGGCTCCAAGACCTCCAATTCTAAGTAAGGGGGAAGAAACATGGAAGCAAAAGCACATCTGAAATACCTGCGTATTTCTCCGCGCAAGGTCTCTATCCTCTGCGACCTCATTCGCGGCAAGGACGTTAAGACCGCATGCGCCTATATCATGAGCACCCCGAAGGCAGCCTCTGAGCCCGTGCTCAAGCTCCTCAAGAGCGCGATTGCCAACGCCGAGAACAATAACGGCATGGACGTTGAGAAGCTGTATGTTTCTACTGCGATTGCCAACCCCGGTCCCGTCCTGAAGCGTGGCAGACCCCGTGCAAAGGGCAGATACAATCGCATTCTTAAGAGAACCACTCACATCACCATCGGTGTGAGCGAGAAGGCATAAGGAGGTTACTATGGGACAGAAAGTTAATCCTCATGGTCTGCGTGTTGGCGTTATCAAGGATTGGGATTCCCGCTGGTACGCTCGTAACGACAAGGTCGGTGACCTGATCGTTGAAGACTACAACATCCGCAAGGACCTCAAGACAAGACTGTATAGTGCAGGCATCGCTAAGATCGAGATCGAGCGTAGCAATGCCCGTGTTAAGATCAATCTGCACTGCTCCCGTCCCGGTGTCGTTATCGGCAAGGGCGGTCAGGAGATTGAAAAGCTCCGTCAGGAGATCGAGAAGAAGCTCGGCAAGTCCGTTAGCCTGAACATCATCGAGATCCGCAGCCCGGACCTCAATGCACAGCTCGTTGCTGAGAACATTGCTGCACAGCTTGAAAAGCGTATTTCCTTCCGTCGTGCAATGAAGCAGGCGATGCAAAGAGCTACCCGTTTGGGCGCTAAGGGCATCAAGTGCTCCTGCGGTGGCCGTTTGGGCGGCGCCGAGATCGCTCGCAGCGAGTCTTATCACGAGGGCACCATTCCTCTGCAGACTCTGCGTGCTGACATCGAGTACGGCTTTGCTGAAGCAAATACCACTTATGGCAAGATCGGCTGCAAGGTTTGGATCTACAAGGGCGAAGTCCTGAATTCCACTCTGCGTCAGTCGGCTCCGGAAGCTCCCCGTCGTGAGCGCCGCAACAATGACCGTCGTCGTGACGACCGTCGTGGTGGCGACCGTCGTGGCTCCGGCAGACCTTTCAATGGCGAGCGTCGTCGTGACGATCGTAGGGAAGGAGGCAACCGCTAATGTTAATGCCTAAGAGAACAAAGTTCCGTCGAGTACAGCGCGGCCGTATGAAGGGCGCAGCATCTCGCGGCAATAAGGTGGCTTATGGCCAGTTCGGCATCCAGGCCGTAGAACCCGGCTGGATCACCGGCAACCAGATCGAGGCGGCTCGTATCGCAATGACCCGTTACACCAAGCGTAGCGGTCAGGTCTGGATTAAGATCTTCCCCGACAAGCCTGTTTCCAAGAAGGCTCTCGGCGTCCGTATGGGCTCCGGTAAGGGCGCTCCTGAGTACTGGGTAGCTGTCGTGAAGGCACAGAAGGTCATGTTCGAAATCGGTGGCGTTTCCGAAGAGGACGCACGTGAGGCTCTCCGCCTTGCTCAGCACAAGCTGCCGATCAAGACCAAGATCATTGCCCGTGAAGAAGCAGTATCTGAGAATGGTGGTGAATAATGATGAAGGTAAAAGAACTGAGAGCTATGTCCGTAGCTGACCTGAACGCAAAGGTCGCCGAACTGAAGAAGGACCTGTTTTTCCTGCGCATGCAGCATGCAACCAATCAGCTCGATAACCCCATCAAGATCGCTGCTGTGAAGAAGGATATTGCCCGCATCAAGACCATCATTCGTGAAAAAGAGACCGCAATCTGAGGAGGTAACGGAAAATGAGTGAAAATACCAGAGCTTTCCGCAAAACCAGAGTTGGTCAGGTTGTTTCCGATAAGATGGACAAGACCATCGTGGTTGCTGTTGAGGATAGCGTGCAGCACAAGCTGTATAAGAAGATCATTAAGAGAACCTACAAGCTGAAGGCACACGACGAGAACAATGAGTGTGGCATCGGCGATACCGTTAAGGTTATGGAGTGCCGCCCCCTGTCTAAGGACAAGAGATGGCGCCTCGTAGAAATCATCAAGAAGGCTGAATAAGGAGGTCGACAACACATGATTCAACAGGAAACATTTCTGAAGGTTGCCGACAACACCGGCGCTAAGGAGATCAAGTGCATTCGTGTTCTTGGCGGCTCCAAGCGTAAGTTCGGCAACATCGGCGACGTCATCGTCGCTTCCGTCCGTAAGGCAGCTCCCGGCGGTACGGTGAAGAAGGGCGAAGTCGTCCGTGCTGTCATCGTTCGTACCGCTAAGGGTGTCCGCCGTGCAGATGGCACCTATGTCCGTTTCGACGAGAATGCTGCTGTTCTGATCAAGGAAGACAGAAATCCTCGTGGTACCCGTATCTTTGGGCCGGTCGCAAGAGAGCTTCGTGATAAGGAATACATGAAGATCCTCTCCCTCGCTCCGGAAGTCATTTAATAGGGGGACAATGGAATGAACATTAAGAAGAACGATACTGTTATTGTCCTGTCCGGCAAGTCCAAGGGCAAGATCGGCAAGGTCATCGCTGCCATGCCGAAGGAAAACAAAGCCATTGTTGAAGGCGTCAACGTAGCTACCTGCCATGTCAAGGCTCGTAAGCAGAACGAAGTATCTGGCATCATCAAGCGTGAGATTCCGATCCGCGTTGATAAAATTCAGCTCTACTGCTCTTCCTGCAAGAAGGGTGTCCGCGTCGGCTTTAAGATTGACGGCGACAAGAAGACCCGTGTTTGCAAGAAGTGCGGCAAGGAAATCTAAGGAGGAGGAACGTATCAATGGCAAGACTGAAAGTTAAGTACAATGAAGAAATCGCTCCTGCTCTGATGAAGAAGTTCCAGTACAAGAGCGTTATGCAGATTCCCCAGATCGCAAAGGTCATTGTCAACGTCGGTTGCGGCGAGAGCAAGAACAATGCGAAGGAAATCGAAGCAATCTGCAAGGACATCGCTACCATCACCGGCCAGAAGCCCATCACCACCAAGGCTCGTAAGTCCGTTGCGAACTTCAAGGTTCGTGAGGGTGAGACCGTTGGCGTGAAGGTCACCCTGCGCGGCGAGAAGATGTGGGAGTTCATCGACCGTCTCTTCAACGTAGCACTGCCCCGTGTCCGCGACTTCCGCGGCATCAACCCCAACTCCTTCGACGGCCGTGGCAACTATGCAATGGGTCTGAAGGAACAGCTGATCTTCCCCGAAATCGAGTACGATAAGGTCGATAAGATCCGTGGTATGGACATTTGCATCTGCACCACTGCGAATACCGACGAAGAAGCCAAGGAACTGCTGACCCTCGTGGGCGCACCGTTCCACGCTTAATTTGGGAGGATAACGAAATGGCAAGAAAAGCTATGATTCTCAAGCAGCAGGCCGGAAACAAGTTCTCCACCCGCCGCTACAACCGCTGCAAGATCTGCGGTAGACCCCATGCTTACCTGCGTGACTACGGCGTATGCCGTATCTGCTTCCGTGAGCTCGCTTATAAGGGCGAGATCCCCGGCGTTAAGAAGGCAAGCTGGTAATTAACTTACACACAAATCACTGTGTGATTCAAATGTAAAACAGGCATCAGAAGTCAGGGGAACATGGAGCCGATATGACGGCTCACATTCCTCTGATACTCTGGCGTCTTAACGGGTACAGCCCGTAACTTCTAAAGGAGGTAACATCACATGCAAATCACCGATCCCGTAGCAGATATGCTGACGCGAATCCGCAATGCAAATTCTGCAAAGCACGACACCGTTGATGTCCCTGCTTCCAACTTGAAGAAGGACATCGCAAAGATCCTGCTCGACGAAGGCTACATCAAGTCCTACACCGTCGAAGAGGATGGCAAACAGGGTATGATCCACATCAACCTGAAGTATCTTGGCAATAAGGAAAAGGTTATCACCGGTCTTCGCCGTGTCTCCAAGCCCGGTCTGCGTGTTTACGCCGGCGCAGAGGAGCTGCCGAAGGTTCTGCGTGGCCTTGGTATTGCTATCATTTCCACTTCCAAGGGCGTCATGACCGATAAGGCTGCTCGTGCAGCACACGTCGGCGGCGAAGTCCTTGCGTTCGTCTGGTAAGGAGGTAACAGTATGTCCAGAATCGGTAAAATGGCGATCACTGTTCCCGCAGGCGTCGATGTGACTATCGCAGACGGCAACGTAGTTACCGTCAAGGGCCCCAAGGGTACACTGACCAGCACATTCCATCATGCAATGATCATCAAGCAGGAAGGCGCAATCATCACCGTCTCCCGTCCTGATGAATCTCACGAGAACAAGAGCCTGCACGGCTTGACCCGTACCCTGCTGAACAACATGGTTGTCGGCGTAGACAAGGGCTTCAGCAAGGAGCTCGAAGTCAACGGTGTTGGCTATCGTGCAAGCAAGGAAGGCAACAAGCTCGTCCTCAACATCGGCTATTCTCATCCTGTCAACATGGAAGAGACCGATGGTGTTACTGTCGAGGTTCCTTCTCCCAACAGGATCATTATCAGCGGCACTGACAAGCAGAAGGTTGGTCAGTTCGCAGCTAATGTTCGTTCCAAGAGACCGCCTGAACCCTACAAGGGCAAGGGTATCAAGTACTCTACCGAGGTCATTCGCCGTAAAGAAGGCAAGGCCGGCGGTAAGAAATAATAGGAGGTGTGCGTAAATGATTAAGAAGACCGATAAGAAGGCAATGCGCCTGCATCGCCATGTTCGTGTTCGCGGAAAGATCTCCGGCACACCGTGCAGACCCCGCCTGAATGTGTTCAGAAGCAATGCAAACATCTATGCTCAGATCATTGATGATGTTAACGGAGTCACTCTGGTTTCCGCTTCTACCGTAGAGAAGTCCTTTGAGGGTGCTAAGGGCAATGCCGAGGCAGCCAAGAAGGTTGGGAAGCTCGTCGCAGAGCGTGCAAAGGCTAAGGGCATCGATCAGGTCGTATTCGACCGTGGCGGTTATGTTTATCATGGCCGTATCGCTGCTTTGGCTGACGGCGCCCGCGAAGGCGGATTGAATTTCTAAGAGGAGGAACTGGAAAATGGCTTATAACAGAGCTCCTGAGAAGGATAATGCTCCCGAAATGATCGAACGCGTCGTATACCTGAACCGTGTTTCTAAGACGGTTAAGGGCGGCCGCGTTATGAAGTTCTCCGCACTCGTTGTTGTCGGCGACGGCAATGGCACCGTTGGCTACGGCCTCGGTAAGGCTGCGGAAGTTTCCGAAGCGATCCTCAAGGGCATCGCAAACGCAAAGAAGAACCTGCATAAGGTCACTCTTTCCGGCACCACGATCCCCCATGAGGTCATCGGCATCTATGGTGCAGGTACTGTTCTCATGAAGCCGGCATCCGTCGGTACCGGCGTTATCGCCGGCGGCGCTGTCCGTGCAGTTATGGAAGCAGTCGGCATCAGCAACATTCGTACCAAGTGCTTGCGCTCGAACAACCCTCAGAACGTTGTTAAGGCAACGATGCAGGGCCTGCTGAGCCTGCGTGGACCGGAAGAGATCGCACGCATCCGCGGCAAGAGCGTTGAAGAAATCATTGGATAAGGAGGATACGAACAATGGCACAGTTAAAGATCAAGCTTGTTAAGAGCATCAACGGTCGTATCCAGAAGCACATTGCAACGGCAGAATCTCTCGGCCTGCGTAGAATCGGCCAGGAGACCATTCAGCCCGACAATGCACAGACTCGTGGCAAGATCGCCAAGATCGGCTATCTGCTCGAAGTCACCGAAGTTAAGTAAGGAGGAGACAAGAATGGAATTACATGAACTTGCTCCCATCGCCGGCTCTACTCACGTTAACAAGCGTAAGGGCCGTGGCTGCGGTACCGGCAACGGCAAGACCGCAGGTCGTGGACACAAGGGCCAGCATGCTCGCTCCGGCGGCAAGACCCGTATCGGCTTCGAAGGTGGCCAGATGCCTTTGGCACGCCGCATCCCGAAGCGCGGTTTCAACAATATTTTTGCAAAGCCTCTGACTGCTGTGAATCTCGGCGAACTGAACGTTTTCAAGAACGGCACTGTTGTCGACGCAGCACTTTTGGAGGAAAAGGGCATCATTCGTGATTGCAAGTACGGCCTGAAGGTTCTGGCGAACGGCGAACTGACCAAGAAGCTCACCATCAAGGCAGCAGCATTCTCCGGCAGTGCCAAAGCTAAAATTGAGGAGGCAGGCGGAAAGGCTGAGGTGGTGTAATTGTTTACTACACTTCGTAATGCGTGGAGAATTGCTGATCTTCGCAAGAAGATCCTCTTTACTCTCCTCATCATCCTGCTTTACCGTATTGGTAACGTGATCCCTGTACCGTTTGTCAATGTTGAGAGCATGTCTGCAATGTTTGATGCAGAGCTCAGCAACACGATATTCGGTATGTTCAACATGATGTCCGGCTCGGCATTCTCTCAGGCAACGATTTTCGCCCTGTCGATCCAGCCGTATATCAACGCATCGATCATTGTTCAGCTTCTGACCATCGCTATTCCTGCTTTGGAACGTTTGAGCAAGGAAGGCGGCGAGGAAGGCAAGAAGAAGATCAACCTGATCACTCGCTACACCACGGTTGGTTTGGGCTTGCTGATGGGCTTTGCTTATTATGTCATGCTCTCCAATTACAACGAAAGCTACGACAACCTGCTTTTGACCGATACCGGTTTCCTGCAGGCAGTTGTCATCATCCTGACCTTCACCGCTGGCTCTTCGCTGGTTATGTGGTTGGGTGAGCAGATCACCGAGCACGGCATCGGCAACGGCATCTCCATGATCCTGTTTGCAAACATCGTCGCTCGTATCCCGTTCAGCATTGTGCAGCCCCTCATCGATATGCTGTGGGCACAGTGGTACTGGGTCATTGTCCTGGTCGTTGCACTGCTGGCAATCATCGTATTCATTATCTTCGTTTCCCAGGCAGAGCGCCGTATTCCCGTGCAGTATGCTAAGCGCGTTGTCGGCCGTAAGGTCTATGGCGGTCAGAGCAGCCATCTGCCCATCAAGGTGAATATGTCCGGCGTTATGCCCATCATCTTCGCACAGTCTTTGGCAAGCCTTCCCGCTACCATCGCCACCTTCGCCGGTTCCACCAGCGGCTGGTGGTATGAGAACGTGTTCAGCAGCACCAGCGTGATCTATACGATCTTCTATCTGTTGCTCATCGTTGGCTTCAGCTACTTCTATGCGACGATCCAGTATAACCCCGTTGAGGTTGCCAACAACCTGAAGAACAATGGTGGCTTTATCCCCGGTTTCCGTCCCGGCCGTCCGACTTCGGACTTCATCCGCAAGGTCATCCATAAGATCACCCTCTTCGGTGCGATCTACCTTGGTATCATTGCGGTTCTGCCGGTTGTAATCAGTGCTGTCACCGGTAACACCTCGTTCTCCTTCGGCGGTACTTCTATCATCATCGTCGTCAGCGTTGCACTCGAGACCGTCACTGCGATCGAGGCACAGATGATGATGCGCAACTACTCCGGTTTCCTGCAGAAGTAAGGAGGCCAAGCATGAGACTGATTCTGTTAGGAGCGCCCGGTGCGGGCAAGGGCACGCAGGCTGAAATTATTGCCAAGCGCCTTTCCATCCCGACCATTTCCACCGGTAATATCCTTCGGGAAGCAATCAAAAACGGTACTGAAACCGGTTTGAAGGCCAAAAGTTTCATGGACAAGGGTATGCTCGTTCCTGACGATGTCATCATCGGCATCGTCAGAGAGCGATTGGCTGAGGCGGATTGTGCAAACGGCTATATCTTAGACGGTATGCCCCGCACGATCCCCCAGGCACAAGCCCTGTTAGAGCAAGGCATCGAAATTGATCGTGTCGTCTCTATTGAAATTTCTGACGATGTGATTGAAGCTCGTATGACCGGTCGCCGTGTCTGCGGCAGCTGCGGAGCAAGCTATCACATTGTTGCAAACCCGCCCAAAACTGAGGGCATCTGCAATGCGTGCGGCTCTCAGCTCGTGATCCGTAAGGATGATACGCCCGAAACGGTGCGTCATCGTTTGGAGGTTTATCACGCTGAGACCGAGGCACTCAAGGGCTTTTATGAAAAGCTCGGCAAGCTGAGGCTTATCGAGGGAAATCAGCCCATCGAAGATGCAACTCGTGATATTATGGCGGCGTTGGGTGTCTGAATATGATACCGATTAAAAACGAACGTGAGATCTCTATGATGCGCCGAGCCTGTAAGATTACCGCGGCAGCCCGTGCTCTGGCAGGGGAAATGGTAAGACCCGGCGTAACAACCAAAGAGATTGACAAAGCTGTCCACGATTTTATCGTGTCACAGGGTGCAACACCGTCCTTCTTGAATTACTCCGGCTATCCTGCCAGCGCTTGTATCTCCGTGAATCAAACCGTCATACACGGAATACCGGACAGCAGGGTGCTCAACGAGGGAGACATTGTTTCCGTCGATGTCGGAGCATATTTCGGAGGATTTCACGGAGACTGCGCCGCTACTTTTGCCTGCGGAGAGATCTCTCCCGAGGCACAAAAGCTCATTGATGTCACGAAGCAGAGCTTTTTCGAGGGCATAAAATTCGCCCGTCAGGGGAACCGGGTGTCGGATATCGGGCATGCAGTTCAGGAGTACGTCGAAGCCAATGGTTTTTCCGTTGTGCGTGATTTTATCGGTCACGGTGTCGGCGCAAACCTGCACGAGGAGCCTGAGGTACCGAATTTCGGAAAACCCGGCAGAGGACCGAGACTTATTAAGGGCATGACCATTGCCGTTGAGCCGATGGTCAACATGGGCACTCATATGGTGCGTGTGTTGCGCGACGGCTGGACGACGGTCACCGCTGACGGTAAGCTCTCTGCCCACTACGAAAATACTGTGCTCATTACAGACGGCGAGCCGGAAATTCTCACCGTCACCGAGGGGCTTTGAAAATGGAAATTTCCAAATCAGACATTGTAATTTCTCTCGCCGGACGCGATAAAGGAAATGTGTTCTTTGTACTGGACACAGACGGTGTGTACGTCTTCCTCGCTGACGGCAAACAGAGAAAGGTTGCCAAGCCGAAGCGCAAAAAACGCTTCCATGTCCGAAAAGTCCTTCGGCAAGATTCGATTCTCGCTGCGAAAATCCGTTCCGGCGAGCAAGTACTCAACAGCGAATTACGAAGGGAACTGGCGCTAATTCGTCAGGAAATCAACGTTTCAACCAAGGAGGGTTCATAAACTTGGCAAAAGACGACGTAATCGAACTTGAGGGCATCGTAACCGATGCACTGCCAAATGCAATGTTCAAAGTCGATATCGGCAGTGGACACACCATTTTGGCACACATTTCCGGCAAGCTCAGAATGAACTATATCAAGATCTTGCCCGGTGACAAGGTAACTGTTCAGATGTCTCCGTACGATTTGACTCAGGGTCGAATCACATGGAGAAGTAAGTAAAAAGAGACATGTTCTCATATGGAGGTTAAACAGTATGAAAGTTAGACCGTCCGTGAAGCCCATGTGCGAAAAGTGTAAGATTATCAAGCGCA
>SVKY01000016.1 GCA_015068235.1 Oscillospiraceae bacterium | reverse complement strand
GTCTTTCACGGACTCATAGTATTCACGCCAAGACACGCGCTCGGTTTCTTCGTCCGACCCAATAGGTTCCCACGGTGCATCGGTATTCGACCACTCAGTTTCGGTGGTAAACCAACGCACATAGTCCTCAATGTCGGGCTCGATCATATCTCGCAGAATTATGTTTTCATGCTTGATTTCCATACTTCCTCCACAATAATATCTAAATCTGTTTCGCCGGAAATCACATGAATGTCATGGGGCTGAGAATCGAAACAGCCGTGTTTCTTTTCCAGCATGGTTGCCACCGGAGCAGGGAGATTGCCACGCATCCGTTGGGCGAATCTGGACTTGATCAGCTCCAAATCTGCTGTGACAAGGATCCGCAACGCTCCTTCCGGCAATAGGGAAAGATGCTCTGTTTCGGAAATGACATAAATGATATTTTCACCGTTCACAGCGGCATTGAGCTTCTTTTGGAACATTGCTTTTGCGATATTTTCATTCTTGGCAAGGCGCAGATAGTCCTTGCCGGTAAATATTTCGCATGGAACGCTCTTTGCGATTTTATCTGCAAGCGTAGACTTGCCGGTACAGCTTTCGCCAAAAATTCCAATCACCATAATAAATTCTCCCTCATAAGACCGCAAAGCTGTTGTCCAGCTGTGCGCTCAGTTTTTTATAAAATCCAATATAATCATCCAACCGCTGAAGCCACAGCTTTTTGGCGGTTTGGGTTCCCAAGTTCATATCCTTGAAACGGGTCAGCTTTTCGATGGTGGAGGCGACCGTTTCTTTTTTCTTTTCCAAGCTCATTTCGCTGAACTTGTGGTATTCCAGAGTTTCATAGATTCGGTAGGCATCAAAGCGGTCAATATTATCCGCATCGCCTACGGTTTCGGCAAATGGTGTTCGTTCCCATGCAAAATCGGCTTCATCGTCTACATGGATGGCGATGCCGTAGCAGATCTCGTTTGCAGCATCGGTTGGAAGTCCGAGGCTCTCCAAAAAAGGTCTTGCAATGGCGGCACTGCGGCGACCGTGGTTTTTCCAATCCTCACGGGTTGCCATCTCCTCGCAGTAGGCAATGTCGTGAAGCAAAGCGGCAATCACCGCATAAGTGACATCAAAATTTTCGTTTTCGGCAATGATTTTTGCAATGTTTGCCACGCGGTAGGAATGCTCCAGGCGATAGTCCCGTTGTGCGGGATTGGCTTCCAAATATGTACTTGCAGCAAAGGTCTCCTTCAAAAAGGCTTCTGTTTTTGCAATCAGTTCTGTGTTCATGCTATTTCACTCCGCTATATGGTTTTGGTAGTTCGAAAAAAGATTTACTCTATCCATATTTCTTTAATCTAAAGGTCAAGCTATGTGTTTTAATTTTTCATAAAAAACGAATGTCATCTTTCTTTCCTGAAATGGGACGACTTCCATCATGTTCACTTCCTTAAGTGCTCATATTTTGTCTTTAATATCTGCTCCAAATCGATCTTCGACAACGGTGTATTTACAGAACTCTTCCACATAAACCACACAGTTGCGCCCTTTATAAGCAACTGTCGGAAAATCTCCCTGCTTCGAAGGAAAAATCATAGGGCAGTAATACCCCAATTTTCGATACTCCTCAGCACAACGTTTCCATGTTTCTATTTTCTCAGGAAATGTAAAGTCGTTCTCCGAGAGCTTGATCACATACTTCTCGCCCGAACGCCATGGGGCTATAATAGCTTCTCTAAAGTCTGTATCACTGCGACTTGTGTTTTTCGTTTTATACTGATACGGCAATTTATCAAAAAACAGCTGAAATATACAAATAACTTCTTTGTTTTCTAAATCTATGTTCATCAATTTAACCTCGTCAAATAAAACTTTTTGAAGCAGATCAATCCATTTCCGATTCAGGCTGTGATCATTTGTTTCCTAAAAAACGATCAAAGATGATATCATTCTTATACAGATACAATCAAAATGCCGTTGTTGCCGAAGGGCATCTGTGCAGCGATCCCACCGTTTCTAAAATAGGCTGCGCCACCTGGGGCGACATTCGTTGTGTCTGCATCAGCGCAGAACGGATTTACAAGCAGAACACAGCTGCCACACAAAGCGGCTTGCTCTGCGTACTCGTACTTGATGCCATTGTTCCATTCGTTGGTTTCGTAATCACACCAGACAGGCCACAGGACTACATCGGCATTTAAGGATTTCATTTCTTTTGATCGCCCCTCAGTCCAAAGGTCCCCGCACAGACCAATGGCAAAGGATTTTCCATTGTAGCAGAATTTCTCGAAAGATTGACCTTCTCGGTAATGGGCATCTGTCTTAATAAATTCTTTCCAACCAACGCTGACGCGATGAAACACTTGCACGATCTGACCGTCTGCACCGATAAAGATTTGACTGCTGTACAGAGCATCATCACAACGCTGAATAAAGCCGAAGGATACCGCAATGGCGTATTCCTTTGCGGCTTCACACATCCGTCGGATCGGGGCATCCGTTAAGGTAACAGCCATGTGCTTGTCCGTTTCATAATTCCAGCAAAGAGCATCAAAGCCCTGCAAAACGGATTCGCCGAAAAGAATCAGATCAGCTTTGCCGCCGCAAGCTTTTACGGAATCGATCATTATTTGCAAATTAAATTCGATGTTTTTATTCATTACCGGCGCAGACGCCAGTGCGATCTTCATAATCTATGCCTCCCAATTCAAATGCGGATATTATGCGCTGTGGTGATCAAGTCATAGAAGGCGGCTTTTGTAGAATTGCGGTCAGATAATTCAGGGTTTTCTTTTTGTCCGCAGACCACAAAGGGGCGATCAAATCTTTTTTCGCGCCGTCTCCCGTGATTCTGTGTACGACGATATGCCCGGGCAAAAGGTCGATGCAGCGCTTCAAAAGCTCGGCATATTCCGTTAATGTCAGCGCCTTGACCCTGCCGGCTTCGTATTCTTCCGCAAGGCGAGTGTTTTTAAGAATATGTAAAAGATGAAATTTTACGCCGTCGGTACCACATTCCACGGCAAAGCGTGTGGTTGCGATCGGATCATCGCCGGGCAGACCGATGATGATATGGGTGATCACCTCTAACCCGGCTTGCTTCAATCGGGTAACGGCATCTGCGTAAACCTCTGTTGGATAGCCTCGGTTGATGTATTTTGCCACTCGGTCGTCTGCGGTCTGCAAGCCCAGCTCCACCGTGACCGGCTTGATGGCGTTGAGCTCTTTCAGAAGCGCTATGACATTTTCGGGAAGACAATCCGGCCGTGTGGCAATGTTCAAGCCCACAATATCATCCGGTTCGATCGCTTCATAAAACAACGCCTTCAGCCGATCGATGGGCGCATAGGTATTGGTAAATGATTGAAAATAGGCAATATATTTTCCGCCGTTGATTTTTTTCTCCACACGCTTTTTTGCCATTTCCAACTGCATACGGATGTCTGTTCCGTGCGCTGCGAACTCTCCGCTGCCGAGGGCGGAGCAGAAAATACAGCCCTCGGCAGAAATACTCCCGTCACGGTTGGGGCAGGTGAAGCCTCCGTCAAGTGAGAGCTTATATATTTTGCAGCCAAATTTTTCTTTATAATACGCATTGGCGGTTTTGTACATTCCATCACCTCACGAAGGCGCTGTTTATTTCTTCGCTATCGGGAAGATTCCTCGTCCAGCAGATCGTCTAATGCCTTCGGCGTGTCAATATCGGTCAGCTCATTCTTTTCAATCTCGACCAGTCTTAGACGTTCGCTATGGCGGCGAATGACGGTGTTGCCGCCGTGGTCCTCCCGAAGGGACATCAATTCTTCAAAAAACTCCCTGGGGAAAATACACGGATTTCCACGCTTGCCGTTGTGAGCGGCTCCGACAATGGCTTGCGGATTCTGCTTCCATGTTTCTACGACACTTCTTACCGATGCTTCATGCAGTAGTGGCTGATCGGAAACCATATACAATATTGCATCAAGGTCTTTCATGCCTTCGGTGCCAAGCTTGATGGTGTGGCTGATGCCCCAATCCGGATGTGCGTTGTGAATTGCTGAAAAACCAAATTGCGCTGCCAATGCTTCAATTTCCGAATACTGTGTAACAATAGTTACTTTTTCAAACATGTCCTTCGGTACGGCTTCAAGCGCCCTTTGGATTAGGGTTTTGCCATCGTAAACGGCGGCAAGCTTGTTCTCACCGAAACGTGCTGCATTTCCGGCAGCCATGACAAGACAGCCTAACTTGGGCTGTTTCGAAATTTCCATGATTTATCATCATCCCTTCGAAGCATAGTATACCCTGTAATTGTAGTTTTTGTCAATATTACGCATGGTGGTTTGTGAAAACTGTTATATTATTAAAAAAATAACGAATTATATCTTCCAATCATGCGGATTTTATGGTATACTATATTCAGAAAAGTGGATTTTGGAGTATTTTTCGAATATTCACGAAAGAATCGACAATCAGGAGGTTAGATTTATGATAATCCATCATCCTCGAACGGCTGCTGAAGCGGTACAGATCCGATATGCAAGCCCTGATACCACGGTTTACTTTGCCGGCGGAACGGATGACCTACGTCTTGGTGGTGCAGCAGAAGGAAAAGAACTGATCGATATTAACGCATTGGGATTTGATACCATCGAAGAAAAGAACGATAAGATCTATATTGGCGCACGAGTGACGCTTCAGCAGCTCGTGGAAAGCGACCTTATTCCCACATTCATAAAAGAGGCGGCGAAGTTCTGTGCCTCTTTTGCAAAGCGCAATTCCGCAACGGTCGGTGGAAACCTTGCTTTGCGCCGTGATGACAGCTATTTGGCTGCAGCTCTCTGCGCTGCTGAGGCGAGGCTGATTGCCTTGGGCAAAAAGGGTGAAAAGGAAGAGAACGTATATGACTACTTAAAGGGCGCATGCAAGTGCCTGCTTGAGTACATTGTGATCGACAAAAACCGGGATGGTTGGGTAAAGCGCTTCGGCAATACCACAGCCAGCCATGCGACCTTGATTGCTGCTGAAAGCAGCGGCGTTTACGCATTGAGCGTGAAGGGCAGCGCCCTGACATGCGGCAATACCCCTGATTTGTACAAGACGATGGAGTTTTGTGACGATTTGGCAGGCAGTGCGGAATACAAGAAGTATCTTGCCAAGACCGTCTTTTCTCTGAGGAGGTAAGAAAATGGAATTTAGATGCAGAATTAACGGCGAAGATATCCGCCTGCTCGGCGAGCCCACCGAACGTTTAAGAGATGTTCTGTACCGTACCGGGTATCTTTCTGTCCGTGACAGTGATGATGCCGAGGGCTTTGCAGGCTCGGATACTATTATCTTCAACGGAGAACTGAAATATTCAAATTTCATCCTGCTCTACCAGGCTGAGGGTGCTCAAATTCGCACCGCAGAGGGCTTGCTCAGTGGCAGAGAGCTGAATTATGTCCAAAAGGCTATGATTTCTGCCGGCATTGTTGCCAGCGCATATAACGCAGCGACTGCTGCACTGATTTTGACTTGGTTGCTGGAAAAAAATCCGTACCCGTCCAGAGAGGAAATTAAGGAAGTGCTCACCAGCATTTTCATCCGTGATGCAGGCTATGAGCATTACTATCTTGCGGTAAAGCTTGCTATCGAACTGCGTGATACAGGTAGCTATCAGAGTGAGATCGCACCTTCCTTCCGCCCAAAGCTGGAGATTGTCGGCAAGCCTGTAGATAAGATCGATGGCGCTGCTTTGGTTTCCGGTGAGCCTGTGTTTGTTGAGGACAAGGTTCCTGCAAATGCTTGGTGTCTGCACGTTCTTCGCAGTCCGTTTGCCAGTGCTTATATTAAGAGCATTGATATTTCCGAAGCTGAGAAGCTCGACGGCGTTGCTGCCATTATCACTGCAGAAAACTGCCCTGATGTTTACTACATGCAGGCAGGTCAGGGCAATCCTGAACCATCTCCCCATGACCGCCGTCTGTTTAACCGCAAGGTTCGCCATGTGGGCGACCGTGTTGCAGGTATTGTGGCAAGAAACAAGGAAATTGCTTACAAGGCAGCTTCTCTTATCAAGGTTGAATATGAGCCGACCGATGCCATCTTTACCGTGGAAGAAGCGATGGCTGAGGGTGCTCCGCTCGTGCATAACGGTCCTGTACAGTATAATGCAGGCGCACCGGCTGACCTCGATGAATTCAACGCTCGTGCAGGTGATGAGCGAGAAGGAAAGGTCATCTATCAGTTCCCGTTACATGCAAACATTCAGAAAAACATTGCTGCCTCCAATAAGGGTCATATTGGTGATGTGGATAAGGGCTTTGAAGAGGCGGATGCCATCGTCGATTGCACTTATCAGACCACTCAGATTCAGCACACGCCGCTTGAACCGCATGTTTGCTATGCGCACGTGGAGGGCGGTCGCTTGGTCGTCAACGCATCGACGCAGGTTCCTTACCATTTGCGCCGCATCGTGAGCTGGGTCTGTGGCATCCCTGAGAATAAGATCCACGTCATCAAGGAACGCGTTGGCGGCGGCTACGGCAGCAAGCAGGATATCCTGGTCGAAGAATTGACTGCTTACGCAGCATGGAAGACCGGTAAGCCTGTTTACTACCGCAACACCCGTGAAGAAGAATTTATCGCAAACTCCACCCGTCACCCGATGCGCTGCCGTGTTAAGATGGGCGGCAAGAAGGATGGCACCATTACTGCGATCTTTATGGAGGTCTGCGCAAATACTGGCCCGTACGGCAACCACTGCTTGACCGTTCCGATGAATAGCTGCTCAAAGACTTTGCCACTGTTCAAGGTCGACAACATGAAGTATGACCTCAAGGTTTTCTATACCAACACGCCTCCTGCCGGTGCTTATCAGGGCTACGGTACGCCCAAGGGTACTTACGGTCTTATGATGGCGATGGCAGAACTTGCCGAAAAGCTTGGCATTGACTATAAGGATATGGTATCGAAGAACCATGTCGAGGAAGGCTACATGCTTGAAATCCTCAAGGGCTTGGGTGAAGGTCGTGAAGGCAATGTCGTTCCTGTTGGTTCCTGCGGTTTGGAAGAAGCCATTGCGAAGGGCTGTGAGATGATCGACTGGGGCAAGAAGGAAGTTTCTGATGATCCCGATTGGAAGATCGGCAAGGGCTTTGCAATGATCATGCAGGGCTCGGGTCTGCCCGGTCTTGACCATGCGGAAGCCATTGCTAAGCTTGAGACAGACGGTACTGTCATTCTCAACAGCGGTGGCGCCGACCTCGGTACGGGTTTGGATACCATTTCTGCAAAAATCGTATCAGAAGTTTTGAAGCTCCCGATGGATAGAATTACTGTCGTATCCGGTGACACTGACTCCTGCGCCTTCGATACCGGTTCTTATGCGTCCTCCGGCACCTTCTTCTCCGGCAATGCGACTTTGGTCGCAACCAATAATCTGAAAGAGAAGATTTTGGCTGAGGCTGCATTGCAGCTTGAAGAAAATGTCGAGGACTTGGATGTCCGCGCTCCCGGCGAGGTCTATTCCAAGAAGACCGGTGCTTGCATCAGCTACTACAAGCTGACACACACTGCCACCAGCGGCGGTGGCAGAGGGCAGATGATCGCCCACGGCAGTTTCGTTACAGCTGCCTCTTCTGTGCCCTATGGCGCACACTTTGCGCAGGTTGCGGTCAACATCAAGACCGGCGAGATCAAGCTGCAGAAGTTCTACGCCTTGCAGGATGCAGGCACGCCCATCAATCCCGAATGTGCCCTGACGCAGATCTATGGTGCTGTCATGAAGTCCATCGGACACAGCTTGTATGAAAATATGGTGCTCGATAAGGACGGCAAGTGCATCAACGCTAATTTGACCGATTACGGCGCACCGATGATCGGCGACGCCCCTGATGATTTCAAGTCTGTGCTCATTGATGTGGACGATAAGTTTGGTCCCTTCGGCGCAAAGTCTATTTCCGAGATCGCCTGCAATGGTGCAGCGCCCGCAATCGGTATCGCAATTCACGATGCTTGTGGTGTGTGGATCCGCAGCTGGCCGATGACACCGGAGAAGATTTTGAAGGAATTGGGCAAAATTTGATAAAACAACCATCGCTTGGGCGGTTTTTCTTCCCAAACGATGAAAGAATATAAAGGAGGCACATTTTATGAGCCATCATGTCGGAAAAAGTGCAAAGCGTGTGGACGCATTCGACAAGGCAACCGGCAGAGCAAAGTACACAGATGATCTATGCGATAAGAATGCTCTGATCGTTAAAGTTGTCCGCTCTACCATTGCCCACGGCTTTGTGAAATCTATCGATATTTCCGAGGCAGAGAAGATCCCCGGTGTAGTTAAGATCCTTACTTGTTTTGATGTCCCTGACATCCAATTCCCCACAGCAGGTCATCCTTGGTCCACTGATCCATCCCATCAGGATACCGCTGACCGTAAGCTGCTCAACCAACATGTACGCTACTACGGTGATGATGTTGCGGCAATTGTGGCAGAAAATGAAATTGCTGCGGCGCAGGCTGCACGCTTGGTCAAAGTCGAATACGAGGTGCTCCCGTTTGTGCTCGATGTGCAAAAGGCGATGGATCCCGATGCACCGCAGATTCACGAGGAATGCCCCGGTAACGTGCTCAAGCACACCAGCAATATAAGAGGCAACTATGAAGAGGCGATCAAAGAACCCGGTCTTATCTGCGTGGATAAGTGGTATGAAACTGCTTCTGTCCAGCACTGCCATATTGAGAACCATATTGCTGTTGCTTATGAAGAGGCAGGCAAGATCGTTGTTATTTCCTCGACCCAAATTCCGCACATTGTCCGCCGTACGGTCGGTCAAGCTTTGGGCGTAGATTGGGGAAAAATCCGTATTATTAAGCCATACATCGGTGGTGGCTTTGGTAACAAGCAGGATACTCTGTATGAGCCGCTTGCAGCATGGCTGTGTATGCAGGTCGGTGGCAGAATGGTCAAGCTTGATATTCCTCGTGAGGATACTTTCATTTCTAACCGTATCCGCCATGCAGAGCGCTTCCATTTCACCTCTTGGCTACGCCCGGATGGAACCTTGGTTGCTCGTAAGGTGGACTTGTATTCCAACCAGGGCGCCTATGCTTCGCACGGTCACTCCATTGCAGCCAAGGGTCTCAATGCTTTCCCTCAGCTGTATCCCTGCCCGAATTACTGCGGCAATGCGTATACCGTTTATACCAATCGCTCCTGCGCAGGTGCCATGCGTGGCTATGGTATGCCGCAGGCATCGTATGCTATTGAGTGCCATGTTGAGGACATTGCAAAGGAACTCGGCATCGATTCTCTTGAGTACCGCCGCAAGCACCTGATGCCCGTCGGCTTTGTTGACGGATTCTCCAAGAATGAGCTGTATTACGATAGCTTTAACCAGTGCTTCGATAAAGCGGTGAAGTACATGGACTACGATCGTAAGCGCAAGGAATACGAAAATCAGACGGGTGACATCCGCAAGGGCATCGGCATTGCAACCTATTGGTATAATACCGCTGTTTGGCCCATTTCCTTGGAGCATTCCTCCTGCCGTATGGTGCTCAATCAGGACGGCTCTGTGCAGGTGCAGGTTGGTGAGACCGAAATCGGTCAGGGTGCCGATACCGCTTATGCACAGATGACAGCTGAAATTCTCGGTCTGAAGGACTATCGTGATGTCCACATGATCTCCACGCAGGATACCGATATTACGCCGTTTGGTACGGGTGCGTATGCTTCTCGTCAGACCTATGTTGTAGGCTTCTCCATCAGTCAGACAGGCAGCATCTTAAAGCGCAAGATTTTGGAATATGCTGTCGAGTTGACTCGCTGCCCAATTCTCAATATGGACATCGTTGACAGCAATATCGTTCGCACGACCGACGGAAGAGTGCTTATGAGTCTGAAGGAACTGGCAACCGAAGCGCTCTACAGCATGACCCATAGCGTTCATTTGACAGCAGAGTCTTCCTATCAAATTAAGAGTAACGCCTATTCCTTCGGCTGCTGCTGTGCTGAGGTTGAGGTTGATATTCCGATGTGCCGTGTGCAGCTGAAGAAGATTATCAATGTCCACGACTGTGGCAACTTGATTAATCCACAGTTAGCAGAAGCACAGGTACACGGCGGTATGTCGATGGGCATCGGTATGGCGCTGTCTGAGACGCTCCTGTGGGACGAAAAGACAGGCGCACCTTTGAACAATAATCTGCTTGACTATAAGCTTTCGTCCACGATGGATCATCCGCATTTGGAAGCACAGTTTGTAGAAAATCCTGAACCTACCAGTCCGTTTGGAACAAAGTCTTTGGGCGAACCACCGACATGCCCTGTTGCGCCTGCAATTCGTAATGCGATTATGAACGCTACCGGTGTGGCAATTGATACCATACCGATGAATCCCCATGTTCTATTCAAGCACTTTAGTGAGGCTGGCCTCATCAATGACCCGTGGAGAAAGGAGAACTAAGCCATGTATGATATGAAAGCCTATTACGAGTCCGAAAGCGTGCAGCATGCTGTACAGCTGCGCTTGGAGCATCCGGAGGCACACATTATTGCCGGTGGCTCTGACGTTTTGGTCCAAATGCGTGAGGGCAAGCGTGCAGGCGTGGAGCTGATCTCTATCTTCATGCTCGATGAGCTCCGCGGTGTTTCCATCGATGAAGATGAGAACATCCGCATTGGCTCTCTGACGAGTTTTTCTCACATCACCAAGGATCCCATTATTCAGAAGTATATCAACGTTTTGGGCGAGGCTGTCGATCAGGTTGGTGGACCGCAGATTCGTAACATCGGCACCATCGGTGGCAATACCTGCAATGGTGTTACTTCTGCTGACTCTGCCTCTACGCTCCATGCGTGGGAAGCCATCGTTGAGTTGACGGGTCCGAACGGTGTTCGCCGAATTCCGATCAAGGATTTTTATATTAAGGCTAAGGTCGTTGACATCCGTGAGGGTGAGATTCAGACAGCGATTTTGATTCCAAAGGCAAGCTATGAAAACACCTTCGGCTTCTATATCAAGTACGCCATGAGAAATGCTCTCGATATTGCAACCAACGGCTGCTCTGTCAATGTTAGATTGTCTGAGGACAAGAAGACATTCGAACGTGTGCGTGTTGCTTACGGTGTTGCAGGCCCCATCCCCATGCGTGCACCGAGTGCCGAGGAATTTATTAATGGTAAGCTTGTTACCATGGAGAATATTGAAGCATTTGCCAATAAGGTCTTGGAAGACATCAACCCCCGCGATTCTTGGAGAGCATCCAAGGCTCTGCGTCAGCATGTGGCGGTAGAGTCTGCAAAGCGCTGCATCATTGAATCTGTGAAGCGAGCAGGAGGTACACTGTAATGGGAAATCAGTATAAGCTTGTGAAGTATAACCTCAACGGCAAGGATGTCGAACAGATCGTTGATGTGCGTGCGAGCCTTACGGATATGCTCCGTAACGATTTCCGCATGACCTCTGTTAAGAAGGGCTGCGAGGTCGGAGAATGCGGTGCTTGTACCGTGATTATCAACGGTGAAGCCTTCAATTCCTGCATTTATCTTGCAGTTTGGGCAGATGGCAAGAAAATCCGCACCCTCGAGAGCTTGCTTGGTCCGAATGGTGAGCTGTCTGACATTCAGCAGGCGTTCATTGATGAAGCGGCGATCCAGTGCGGCTTCTGTACACCGGGCTTCATTATGAGCTCTTGGGAGATTTTAGAAAGTGGCAAGGAATATACCGATGCTGAGCTGAGAAAGCTTCTGTCGGGTCACCTGTGCCGCTGCACCGGCTACGAGAACATCATCCGTGCCGTCAAGAAGACCATGTACAAGCGTTTGGGCAAGGAGATGCCTGAAGCATAATGCTTAGAGCCTTCCACAAAAGTGGAAGGCTCTTGCCAGTTTGCACAGTTTGTTTTTGATGAAATTGTGCAAGCATACAATTTTTCTAAAAGTGGCTAAAAATTTGTAAGTACAGCAAAAAACTTTTTGCTTTTTTGCTTGATTATTTGTTCATTATAGAGTATACTATAAACATAATGGCAAGAATGCCAAGAATTACAGGAGGCAAGTTAAATGAAATACGATCGTACATACAACTTTTCTGCAGGTCCTGCTACCATGCCCGTTCCCGTTTTGGAGGAAGTCCGTGATGAACTTCTGAACTACCGTGGCTCCGGCATGAGCGTTATGGAAATGTCCCACCGCTCCAAGGTCTATCAGCAGATCATCGATGAGGCTGAGCAAGATCTTCGTGATTTGATGGGTATTCCCGATAACTACAGAGTCCTCTTCATTCAGGGCGGTGCAACGCTGCAGTTTGCAATGATCCCGATGAACCTGATGAAGAACGGCAAGGCTGTTTACATTGAGACCGGCGCATGGTCCAAGAAGGCGATCAGCGAGGCGAAGAAGTATGGCGAAGTCATCGTTGCCGCTTCTTCCAAGGACCGTAACTATTCCTACATTCCCGATTGCTCCGATATCGACGTTCCCGAAGATGCTGACTATGTCTACATCTGCGAGAACGAGACCATTCACGGTACCACATGGAACAAGCTGCCCAACACCAAGGGCAAGATCCTGGTTTCCGACCAGTCTTCCATGTTCCTGTCCAGACCGTGCAATGTTTCTGATTACGGTCTGATCTATGCAGGCGTTCAGAAGAACGTTGGACCTGCAGGCATGGTCGTTGTTATCATCCGTGAGGATCTGATTCGTGACGATCTGTGTGAGAAGACGCCTGTTTACATGTCCTACAAGACCCACAACGATGCAGGCTCTATGTACAACACCCCGAACTGCTGGGCAATCTATGTCTGTGGCAAGGTCTTTAAGTACCTCAAGAATCTCGGCGGTTTGGAAGCTATGGATAAGATCAACCAGGATAAGGCTGCTGTTATGTATGACTTCCTGGACAACTCCAAGCTCTTCAAGGGCACTGTTGATAAGGATTCCCGCAGCTTGATGAACATTCCGTTCGTCACCGGCGATGCTGATTTGGATGCAGAGGTCGTTGCTTACACCAAGAAGGCAGGCTTCGAGAACCTGAAGGGTCATAAGTCCGTTGGTGGTCTGCGTGCTTCTGTCTATAACGCAATGCCGAAGGAAGGCGTCGAAGCTTTGGTCGAATGCCTGAAGAAGTTTGAATCCGAGCGCTGATCATTCAAAATCAAATGCGCTATCTTTGATGCGCTAATAATGAAAAGGAGTTTTTAACTATGCGTATTCTTGTTACCGACGGTATGGATAAGTCCGCCATTGCCGCTCTGCAGGCAAATGGCCATGAGGTTGTTGAGCAATATTATGAGCCCGATCAGTTGGGTGCAGCACTGCGTGATTTTGATGCAGTTGTTGTCCGCTCCAAGACCAAGGTTCGTGCAAACCACATCGACGAAGCAAAGGGCGGCAAGCTCAAGCTCATCATCCGTGGTGGCGTTGGCGTTGACAATATCGACGTAAAATATGCTGAAGAAAATGGCATCGCTGTCAGAAATACCCCCCGTGCTTCCTCTCAGTCTGTTGCTGAGCTGGCAATGGGTTTGATGTTCTCCTGCTGCCGCTATATCTCCATCGCCGGTCATACCATGCGTGAGGATAAGTGGGAAAAGAAAGCTTACGGCAAGGGCATCGAGCTCAGTGGTAAGACCCTCGGCATCGTTGGCTTCGGCCGCATCGGTCAGGCTTTGGGCAAGATGGCAAAGGCGATCGGTATGAACGTTATCGCATTTGATATCTTCCATATCCCCGGCATCGAAGAAGAAATAGGCATTCCCTATGTTGAGATGGACGAACTGCTCGCAAAGTCTGACTTTGTCAGCGTTCATGCTCCGGCAGTTGACGGTGGCAAGCTCATCAGCGAAGAGAACATCGCTAAGATGAAGGACGGCGTTGTCATCATCAACACCTCCCGTGGCGCAAACTGCGACGAGGCTGCACTGCTTGCAGCTTTGGAGAGCGGTAAGGTTCGTGCAGCAGGCTTGGATGTTTTCAACGAAGAGCCCTCTTTGAACAAGGCGCTTTATAACCATCCCATGGTTTCTTGCACGCCGCACATCGGTGCAGCGACTCAGGAAGCGCAGAAGCGTATCGGCACGGAGATCGTCTCTATCATTGAGAATTTCTAAAATCAATCGGGAGGAAGCCTCGCTTCCTCCCATACATACAAAAAGGAGATTATATTATGAACGCATATGTTCAACGTACCATTGAAGATGTCCGCAAGAAGCACGGCAATCAGCCGGAGTTCGTTCAGACCGTTGAGGAAGTTCTTTCCTCTCTCTCTCCCGTGATCGACAAGCACCCTGAGTATGAGAAGGCGGATTTGCTTGGTCGTATGGTCGAGCCGGAGCGTATGTTTACCTTCCGTGTTTGCTGGGTAGATGACAACGGTCAGACCCATACCAACATTGGCTATCGTTGCCAGTTCAACGGTGCCATCGGTCCGTACAAGGGCGGTTTACGCTTCCAGCCCAATGTTTATGAAGGCATTATTAAGTTCCTCGGCTTCGAGCAGACTTTTAAGAACTCCCTGACGGGACTTCCCATCGGTGGCGGCAAGGGCGGCTCTGATTTCGATCCAGCAGGTAAGTCTGACGGCGAGATCATGCGCTTCTGCCAGAGCTATATGACAGCTCTCTACCGCTACATCGGACCGGATGTTGACGTTCCGGCAGGCGATATGGGTGTTGGTGCTCGTGAGATCGGCTACATGTTCGGTCAGTACCGTCGCCTCAAGGGCGTTTGGGAGAACGGCGTTCTCACTGGCAAGGGCTTCAGTTATGGTGGCTCCCTGACCCGTCCGGAGGCAACCGGTTATGGTGCGGTTTACTATTTGCAGGAGGTTTTGGCTCACGAGGGCGAGAGCATCGAGGGCAAGACCATTGCGGTCTCCGGTTTCGGCAATGTTGCCTGGGGTATTTGCAAGAAGGCACATCACCTCGGCGCAAAGGTCGTCACTCTGTCCGGTCCCGACGGCTACATCTATGACGAAGAGGGCGTTTCCTCCAGCATGGAGAAGGTTGATTATCTCCTCGAGATGCGCAACTCCGGTAGAAACTGCGTGAAGGACTATGCTGACAAGTTTGGCGTACCGTTCTATCCCGGTGAGAAGCCTTGGGGTGTCAAGGCTGACATCATCATGCCGTCTGCAATGCAGAACGACGTTAAGATGGATTCTGCTGAGAAGATCGTTGCTAACGGCATCAAGTACTACATCGAAGTTGCGAACATGCCTACCACCAACGATGCTTTGGCATATTTGATGAGCCAGAAGAACATGATCGTTGCTCCCTCCAAGGCTGTCAATGCCGGCGGTGTCGGCGTTTCCGCTTTGGAAATGGCACAGAACTCTGAACGTTTGGTTTGGACTGCAGAAGAGGTCGATAGCCAGCTCAAGCGCATGATGCAGAATATCCACAGGGTTTCCGCAGAAGCTGCTGAGGAATATGGACTTGGCTACAACCTGGTTGCTGGTGCAAATATCGCAGGCTTCAAGAAGGTTGCAGAAGCCATGATGGCACAGGGCATTTTCTAAAAAATGATTGGGATATAGAGAATGAGCTTCTCTATATCCCATTTTGTATTCCTATGTTCCGAGTTCTACTGTGCGTCTGTATGCGTCGATTACGGCTTGGATTGCAGCACTTCGAAGCGCGTGAGCCTCCAAAGCTTTAACGCCTATGATGGTACTCCCGCCCGGCGAGCAGACATCATCTTTGAGTTTTTCGGGATGATCTTTGCCCTGTAAGACCATTTCCGCTGCGCCTGCCATGGTCATTGCAGCATATTCAATCGCCTTCGCACGGGGCAGACCGCAGGCGACAGCACCGTCTGCCAAGGCTTCAAGGTACATATACATGAATGCAGGTCCGCAGCCTGCAACTGCACTTGCTGCGTCAATGAGACTTTCGGTAATTGCATCCAGACGACCTGCAAATTGCATATCTTTTTTGAAAGACTCTATGATTTCCGGTGAAACAAGCTCATTTGTGCAATATGTGACCATTCCTTTGCCGACTGCTACCGGCGTGTTCGGCATGATACGAATGATGGGAAGCTGACAGTCAGCGAGTTCTTCAAGCTTGCTGATCTGCACACCGGCAGCCATAGAAATGATAATCGGCTGTTCACGACAAATATGCAGACGCAGTGGTGCAAGTACACTTTCGAGCATTTGCGGCTTTACACCCAAAAACACACGTTCGCAGGTATTAAGCACGTCAATATTCGTTCCTTGTTCAAAGCCGTATTCCTCAGTAAATGCTGCCGCAGCAGGTGAGGGGTCTGAAATTATAATGCTGGTTGTTGTTTTGCTGAGGGCTTTTGCGATAGCACTGCCCATGTTTCCACAGCCGATAAAACCGTATTTCATAACGACCTCCAATACTTGTATATAAATGTTGGGATCAGGTTGCCCTGATCCCAACAGCTATTTTTATTCTTCTTCAGCCTTCTTGGCTTCTTCGATGATCTTAGCCTGATTCATCTGCGGAACTTCTTCGTAGCGGATGAACTTCAAGGTGTAGTAACCACGACCCTGGGTCATAGCACGCAGATCGATCGCATAGGATACCATTTCGCCCATCGGGACTTCGGCATCAACGACCTGCCAGCCACGGTTCTCGGAATCGGGGTTCATGCCCATGACACGACCACGGCGTTTGTTGAGGTCGCCGATGATATCGCCCATGTTTGCATCGGGGATATAGACCTTCAGCTCGCCAATCGGCTCGAGCAGGGTGGGAGCTGCATTGGGCAAGCCTTCCTTGTAAGCGATGCCGGCTGCGGTCTGGAATGCCATATCGGAGGAGTCAACAGCGTGGTAGGAGCCGAAGAACAAGGTTGCCTTCAGGAACACGACAGGGTAGCCTGCCAAAACGCCCTTGCCAACACAGTTGCGAAGACCCTTTTCAACGGACGGGATGAAGTTCTTCGGAACGCAACCGCCAACGGTCTCGTCAGCGAAGATCATCTCTTCGGACTCGCTCTGCGGCTCGAAACGGATATGAACGTCACCGAACTGACCGTGACCGCCGGACTGCTTCTTATGACGACCGTGCTGCTCGTGCTTCTTCTTGATGGTCTCACGGTATGCGATCTTAGCAGGACGGAGCTCAGCTTCGACCTTGTACTTAGACAGCAGCTTTGCAATGATAACGCTCAAGTGCATATCGCAGACACCGGCGATGATCATTTCCTTGGTTTCCGGATCGTTGCCATAGATGAAGGAAGCGTCTTCTTCATTCAGCTTGACAAGACCTGCAGCGACCTTATCTTCCTGACCCTTGTTCTTAGCATAGATTGCCATACGGTAGCAGGGCTCGGCATAGCTCATGGGCTTAACGGTAGCGACCTTGCCTGCCAAACCGAGGGTGTCGCCGGTACGGACGGAAGCGAGCTTGGTGAATACGCCGATATCGCCACAGCAGACCTTACTGGTCTTGTTGTTGTCCTTGCCCTTCGGGAAGAAGGTATTGCCGAGCTTTTCGTTGTCGCCGGTACGAGCGTTGACAACGGTCATGGTGTCCTCAATGTCACCGGAGATGACCTTGAAGTAGGAGTTCTTGCCGTACTGGTCAGCCATGGTGTTGAAAACGAATGCCATCGGGCTGCCGGAGGGATCGAGAGCCAGCTCGGATTCCTTGCCGTCTTCGTCAACAGTGATCATGGGCTTGCCATCAAGGGGAGACGGAGCATACTTGACCAAGTTCTTCATCAGAAGGTCAGTGCCCAAGCCGTTCATTGCGCAGCCGCAGAAAACGGGGCTGATTGCACGCTGCTTGATGCCGTCCTTAATGCCCTTGAGGAGCTCTTCCTTGGTGAAGGGTTCTTCCATGAAGAACTTCTCCATCAAAGCTTCGTCGGTCTCAGCGACCTGCTCGTTTAGAGCCATCATGTATTCTTCAATCTTCTCTTCTGCGCCAGCAGGCAGAGCGATTTCCTTGCCGTTTACATCATAAGCCTTCTTCTCGATGAGGTCAACAACACCGATAGCCTGTTCACCGTTGAGAATCGGGAAGGTGAAGGGAATAACAGATGCGCCAAATGCATCGTGAATGGCATCATAGGTGCCGAAGAAGTTTGCATGCTCTTCGTCAAGCTTGGAAATGTAGAACATTGCGGGAAGATCAGCATCAGCCAAAGACTTCCAACCCTTCTCGGTGCCAACAGCGATGCCGGACTTAGCGGTCAGGCAGATCAAGCCTGCATCGGCAACGCGCAGAGACTGCACGATCTCAGCAGCGAAATCGAAGTAGCCGGGGTTGTCCAAAACATTCAGCTTGCAGCCGGAATATTCAACGGGAATAACAGAGGTCTTAATGGAATACTGGCGCTTCTTCTCTTCTTCGTCGAAGTCAGAAACAGTAGTGCCGTCGGCACGCTTGCCCAAGCGAGTGATCGCCTTGGTCAAATAGAGCATGCTCTCGCACAGAGCGGATTTGCCGTCGCCGCCGTGACCGAGCAGCGCGATATTGCGGATGTCCTTCGCAGTGTACATATTGTGAAATTCTCCTTTCTGGTGCAGTCGGGTCTTGACTGCCGGCAAGCATAAATGTTGCCGCAATTAGTTCTATTATACACGATAACATTCGATAATGCAATCGTGAATTATCAAAAATAATAAAATTATTCTCAAAAAAGTGCAAAAAATTAGAATCTGAGGATGACGAACGATACGAAAGCGTTCAAAATGAGCCACAAAAGCTGGAATGTAGCGATGTGCAGGGGAGAGGCGACCGCAACGGCGTTCCACGCCAAAAGCAGCAGACAGAGCATAAAACCGAGAAGTCCTGCCAAAATTCCAAGCGTCAAACATACGATGGTGCTCAAACGCAGGGTTCGACCGGAGGCGACTGTTACGGCAAATGCACCGAAGGTGTCTTTGGCAATGAGGGCGCCTTGACGCACGTTTTCTGTCGGTGCTTGAAGATGAAGGCGCAAACGCTCAGGATAATTGGGGAAACGCATGGAATCGGTGGGCAGTTCATACTTTGCGGCAATCAATTCTGGCGAGATCAAAAAATCTCTGGTCGCAAGCACGATGGAGAAGTTGCGATTTGCCAAAACATCACGCAAGCCTGCACGAGTAGAGGTGTTGGGCTTATACTTAACCGCAAAGATGCCTGCAAGCTCGCCGCCAACGGATACATAAACAGCCTGTCTTACTCTGGTTCCTGCCGGCATGTGCACGCCCATCGAGCGCATAAAGGACAGAGAACCAACCAAAACGATATCGCCGGCGATCTCTGCGCCGATGCCGCCGTCATCGTAGATGCGGTGCTGCGTTACGGGGAATTGCTTTCCGTACTGCGTTTCGAGCAGAGATTGGAAGAGATCGGTCAATGGACTGTCTACAAGCTTCAAGGCAGCTAAAGCATAGGCAATGATGCGAGGCGCCTTGTAAGAACCGAAAATTTTCATACCGTTTGAGGTGATATTCTTCCTCGGGAAAAGATCTTCATCATCAATAACGATTGTGTGCTTTCCGCCGAAGACCTTAGCGCCGTGCCAACCGCAAAGCGCACCGCGGTAATTCGAAAGACGCTTGGCGATCGATGCAAACGGACCAACGAAGGTGAGCGCCGCGCCACAGGGAATTGCTCCGAGCAGAAGCAAAAGCCAAACCTCGATCAGCGGTAAAGCCTTGGCAGATGAGAGAAAATAGGACAGTGCAGGCAACAGGAAAAATAATACGGTGGCATAAACACGCAGAATTTTTTGCGGAACGTTACGGCGCTCTAAGTTTTCAAGAAAATCTACAGTGTTGCCGCTGTCGCGTCGCAGAGAATCGACATTTTCCAACAGCTTGGGCGTATCGAAGATCCCCATCGGCGCCTCAAAGCCGCAGACGGTGCGAAGCGTGTGGAATTGCCCGACATTTTGTGCATGCAATGCTCTGAGCTGTGTAAATAAAAGCAGCGATGCGATGGAACAATAGGTTAGTGGCTCATTCGTGTGATAAACGGATGCGTGTATCATCGCCAAAGCACAGGCGATCGACGTCAGTGTGTGCAACCCGATCTTGAAGCGAAACAGGTCGATGATCGCATTTAAGAATACATCGTATGCTAAAAGGATCGATGCAATGAGCAATAACAGCGGAAGTACAGCTCCGAGGCTTTTGACAAACGGCAGGAAGGTCCAACCCATTTCATTGTAGAAAAGCAAAAACAAACCAAATAAAACGGGAATGGCAAGCAGGAAAACTCTCAGATGGCGCATTCCAAGCCCTTCACGGCATTTTTTTAGCTCCTGCTGGGCAGAAGGTGGCGCACAATCCTTGATCTCGCCGACAAGCTTTTCCTCCAAGCGCTGTTGTCTCTGTCTGCGTGAGGGCAGCTTGATGGTCTCGTCATTTGTGGGGATCGGTTTTGCTGATGGAAGCTTTCCTTCGGTCACGATCTTCATCGGAGCTTCTAAATCCGGTGCGATCGGCTCTGAGCGGATCGGTTCAAAAACCATGGTTTCATCCGAAATACGTTTTTTCGGCTTTTTGGCAGGCGTGTAGGTTTTGATCGGTTCCTCTTCAGCAGGGGAGTCTGCAAGCTCGATTTTTGCGCTTTCGGTCGGTGTAGAAGGCTCTGATTTTGGAGGTTCGATTTCCGCAGTGCCAAATTCACGAATGATCTGCTCCAGCGCATACTCCTTCGACACTGCCGGTATATTCAATTGTTCCGGATCGTGTCGGTTCATATCGTTATCCTCTCTGACGTACAGCTTCGTACAACAAAATTGCGGCGGCGGCAGAGGCGTTCAGGGATGAAATGCGCCCCTTCATGGGAATACTGACCTTGAAATCGCAGCTGTCAGCAACAATACGGCTCATGCCGACACCCTCGTTACCGATGACGATGGCGGCAGGACCTGTCAAATCGGTCTGATACAAGGGGGAAGCGCCTTCAGCAGCGGTGCCATAGATCCAAACACCGTTTTGCTTTAGCTCCCGGATGGTGGAAGCAATGTTTGAAACACGTGCAACTCGCATATACTCAATAGCACCGGCAGAGGCTTTGCCGACAACGGCGGTTAGGCCCACACTGCGGCGCTTCGGAATGATCACGCCGTGAGCGCCGGCGCATTCCGCACTTCGCAAGATCGCACCTAAATTATGCGGATCGCTCAGTTCATCGCAGATCACGATCAAGGGTGCTTCGCCTCGCTCGGCGGCATAATTCAAAATATCTTCGACTGAGGAATATTCATGTGCGGCAACAGCGGCAATGATACCCTGATGTGCGCCGGTGGGGCTCATATCATTGAGCTTGCGGCGGTCAATGTGCACGACAACGGCACCGGCATCCTTCGCCATGGCAGCAAGTCTGCCCAAGGATCTGTCTGTGTCTCCGTCAGCTAAATAGACTTTATTTATGGTTCGTCCGCTTCGCAGGGCTTCGGTTACGGCATTTCTGCCTTCAATAAAGCCTTCGGAGCGTTCTAAATCGATTTCGTTTTTCATATTATGCCTAAACTCCCATTTTTCTTTTTATTATAACAAACTTTCTTCCCAAATACAAGATATTGCGCAAATTAACAAAAAATTTACGCAATATCTCGTGAGCTGCATTGAACCAAGGCTCAGATTATGGTAAAATTCTGCTGGAAAATAATTGAGGAGTGTGATTTTGTGCCTGACAATAACCGAAATAGGCAGCCGAAAAAAAGTAATAAGATACTATGGATCCTGCTTGGCGTTGTGCTGATCATAACGCTGCTTGGCAATCAAATGTATGAGATCATCTTGGGAGCAAAAGAAAAAGAGGTTTCTTATGATACATTTTTGGACGATGTCAGCGAGGATCGGATCAAGGATGTTCGAATTACAGATGGTTTTATTACCTATCATCTGCGTGAAGATGAAGAAGACTATATGTATTACACGACACGCATATCGGAATTGAACCTTCAGCCGACGATCGATGAACTGCATAAAAACGGCGTAGAGTTCAAGGCGATCCCACCGGAGGATGAATCGAGTTCATTTTTACTGTCGTGGATCGTTATGCCGATTCTGTTATACGCATTTTTCTATTTTGTTTTGCGCATGGTGATGAAAAAATCCGGTGGCGGTGGCTTTGGTAGCATTGGAAGCATCGGAAAGAGCAAAGCCAAAGTTTATATGGAGAAGGAAACCGGTGTGACCTTCCGAGATGTGGCAGGACAGGACGAGGCAAAGGAGTCTTTGGTCGAGATCATTGATTTTCTGCACAATCCGAAGAAGTACACTGCCATCGGTGCGAAGCTCCCGAAGGGTGCGCTTTTGGTCGGCTCACCCGGTACGGGCAAAACACTGCTTGCAAAGGCGGTGGCAGGTGAGGCGCATGTACCGTTTTTCTCGATCTCCGGCTCTGATTTTGTGGAGATGTTCGTGGGCGTCGGCGCAAGCCGTGTGCGTGATCTGTTCCAAGAGGCGGCGAAGGTCGCTCCGGCAATTATTTTTATTGATGAGATCGATGCCATCGGGCGCAGCAGAGACAGTCGATTCGGCGGCAATGATGAACGTGAGCAGACGCTCAATCAGCTGCTTGCGGAGATCGACGGCTTTGACTCGTCTAAGGGTGTTGTGATTTTGGCAGCGACCAACCGGCCTGAAATTTTGGACAAGGCATTGCTGCGAGCAGGTCGTTTTGATCGTAGGATCATCGTGGATCGTCCGAATTTGGAGGGCAGATATCAGACACTTTTGGTGCATACGAGAAATATCCGTTTGGCAGAGGATGTCGATTTGAGAAAGCTTGCGCAGGCAACGGCAGGTGCGGTCGGTGCCGATCTTGCGAATTTGGTCAATGAGGCAGCTCTGCGAGCAGTGCGTATGGGTAGACAAACGGTCAATCAGCAGGATCTTTTAACCTCTTTTGAGACCGTCATTGCAGGCACGGAGAAGAAGGGGACTGTCCTAACGGATATTGAAAAACGTATTGTGGCGTATCATGAGGTTGGTCATGCGCTTGTGGCGGCGTTGCGTAAGCATTCACAGCCTGTTTCCAAAATTACGATCGTGCCGCATACCTCGGGCGCATTGGGCTATACCATGCAGATGCCGGAGGAGGAAAAATATCTCAATTCCAAGGAAGAACTGTTGATCCAGCTTCAAACCTTGCTTGGCGGACGAGCGGCGGAGCAAAGTGTTTTCGGCATCCAAACCAGCGGCGCTGCCAACGATATCCAAAAGGCAACAGAGCTTGCACGCCGCATGGTTACGCAGCTTGGCATGAGCGATCGGATCGGTTTGATGGCGCTGTCAACACAGCGTGATGAATATCTTGACGGACAAAGCTATATGGATTGCGCACAGACCACCGCAGCGAAAGCGGACGAGGAGGTACAGGCGATCCTGAGCGGCTGCTATGAGGCGGCAAAAAAGCTTCTTGTGGAAAAACGAGCGCTTTTGGATGAAATTGCGCTGCATCTTTTGCAGAAGGAGACCATTACAGGTGATGAGCTGATGGCCTATGTTAATGCCGACGCTCACTGCCTAAATGCAGGAGAGGGTGAGAAAGTATGAGCTGGGAAGAAACTAAACAGATTCTTTCTTCTGTTTCCTTTAAGAAGATTATACCGGTAGCACTTGTTTTCGTAATATGCATCATTGTTGCGAGGATGATCCTGCGCCTATTTGACAGGGCGCTGGAACGGTCAAAAATGAACCGAACGATGTTTTCTTTCCTAAAAACTGTGATGCGCATCGTAATCTACGCGCTTGTGATCTTAGTGGTCGCAGGAAGCTTGGGAATCGATGTGTCTTCACTGGTTGCCGTTTTGAGTGTGGTCTCGCTTGCCATTTCGCTGGCGGTGCAGAATGCTTTGGCGAATGTGGTTGGCGGTGTCAGCTTGCTCACAACGCATCCCTTTCAGGTTGGTGATTTTGTGCAGATCGGTTCGGATAACGGTACGGTTGAGGAGATCTCAATGAGTTATACCAAGATTTTGACTTTTGATGGTAAGCATATTTATATTCCCAACAGCGATGCGGCATCGGCAAGGATTTGTAACTACTCCGATAATGGCAAACGCAGAGTGGAAATTACGGTCAGTGCTCGCTACGAAGACAGCATTGATGCTGTAAAAGAAGCACTTTTTGCTGCAGGTGCGCATCCGAAGCGTTTACAGGAAGAGCCGATCGAAGTGTATTTGAACAACTACCTCGAAAGTGGGGTAGAATACTTATTGCGCCTTTGGACAACGGATGCGGATTATGCAGAGGTTCGATTTGAGGTGCTTGAAAATATCAAACATGAGTTTGATGCACGCAAGATCAATATGCCGTTCCCACAGATGCAGATTCGTATGGGAACGTGAACAAAAATCTCTCGTTTTCACGCAGAAAACGAGAGATTTGTTATTTGGACAGCTTAGGAAAGCATAAAATGGATCAGCTACACGAGCAGTTCCCTTCGGGGAAAAATGCCTGCATCGGGAAATCAATGCGGCTGAACAGCTCGCACGGATCCTCCTCGCAGCCCTCATCATCGCAGCATTCCCGAGTGGGTGCGCAATATTCACCTGCGGTGACGGAGAGTTGGGTATCTCGTTCCAAGCGGACGGTCGAAAACTGTCCGATGCTGACATAGAGTCGTCTTGCCTCACCGGTGGTAACGAGCGCTTCTCCGAAAGCGGAGGCGATGCAGGTAGGAATTTCGGGAAGCTGTGTTTCACAGCAGCGGCATTCGCCGACCTCCAAAACCTTGCTGGATAATACCATAGGGTCTAAGGCTTCTGCGATGGCTTCAGGCAGATTTAACTCCGAAATATTTTCGCAGCTGTCATTGCTGCTGAATACCTTTGCTTTGTTTTTGCCGCCGTAGAGGACGGTACGTTTGGTAAAAACGCTCAAGCCGATGATCGAAATCGGGCGCATTGCGCCTTGCAGCGCTTCACCGACAATGCGGTAGTAAAAGGTCAGATCGACAGCGTAGTAGCCTCTTTTATAGGCAAGTGCTTCTACGGAAACATCGACAAACAGAAGCTCGGCGGAGCGCACCTTTGTGCTGGTGGCAGATTGCAGGGCAGCTTGGGACTGCTCGGTGAGGTACACACGGAGATCCTCGATACAATCCTTGTCAAGACAGCAGTCGGTGATCTGAAGTGTATGGATACAGACGGGCTGATTGATTTGCAGAGCGTCTGCGCCTTGCGCGGTGATGTCCGGCATAATGATCCCTCCTGAATGAATTACAAGCAAAAATGCTTTCACAACATAGTATGCTCGAACAAGAAAAGTGTGAAATCCTCTGTCTCGGGTAGACAAAGTGAAAAAAATGTGGTAAAATACTTAAAAACATATAATAGACGAGGTATGCGCATGAAGACGGAGGTTTTGGGCGTTTTCTTTGATAACGTGACGATGCAGGAGGCTTTGCAGATCGGTGAAGGCTTGATCTGTGGCGAAAAAACGGCGTACTGCGTAACACCGAATGCGGAAATGGCGTATGAAGCGCTGCATGACAAGGATTTTTGTGACCTGCTGAATCAGGCGGATCTGGTGCTACCGGACGGAGCCGGTGTGGTTTTGGGAGCGAAGATCGTTAAAAAACCGCTCAAACAGAAGGTTGCAGGCATCGAGTTTGCGCAGAACCTGCTTGAGATCATTGAACGCAACACAAAGCGCTTGTACCTTTTGGGAAGCAAGCCAGGTATTGCGGAGCTTGCTGCGAAAAAAATGCTTGAAAAATACCCGAAGCTCAATATTTGCGGCATGGCAGACGGATATTTTAAGGATGAAACCGAGGTCGTGCGCAAGGTCAATGAAGCGCAGACGGATGTTTTGTATGTCTGCCTGGGTGCGCCGAAGCAGGAAAAATTCATGCGTGCGCATCAAAAGGATTTGAATGTCAAATTCATGATCGGACTTGGCGGAACGCTTGATGGCATTGCCGGAACTGTGAAGCGTGCGCCGAGATGGATGATCCGATTGCAGTTAGAGTGGCTCTATCGATTGATCAAGGAGCCGAAGCGCTTTGGGCGTATGTTGCGCTTGCCGAAGTATATTTTTGCGGCATGGAAAAGAAGAATGAAAGGGTAATTAAAATGGGAAAGCTGATCGTTTTTGAAGGAACGGACGGAAGCGGTAAGTCTACGCAGTTCCACCTGCTGACACAGCGCCTGCAGACGATGAATATTGATTTTCGAACCATGGAGTTTCCGCAGTATGCCGAGCAGTCCTCGGCACTGATTCGTATGTATTTGGGTGGAGAATTCGGTGCAAGACCTGCCGATGTCAATGCTTATGCCGCCTCAACATTTTACGCTGTGGATCGTTATGCATCTTACCGCAAGGTTTGGGGTAAGTATTATAATAACGGTGGCATTATGCTCTCTGATCGCTACACGACTTCCAATGCAGTGCATCAGGCGTCTAAGGAGCCTGAGGAGAGCAGAGAGGATTTTTTCCGTTGGCTGTATGAATTTGAGTACCGCCATATGGAACTTCCGAAGCCGGATATCGTCATATATTTAGATGTTCCGACAAATCTTGCCGAGCAAATGCTGAGAAAGCGTGAGTCGAGCACGAATACGCATGCGGATATTCATGAGCAGCATATGGATTATTTGCGCACTTGCAGAAATACTGGCTTGCAGGCGGCAAAATATTATGGCTGGACGATCATCGATTGCACCCGTGACGGAAAGATGCGCTCGATTGATGATATTCATAACGAGATTTTTGAATTGGTGAGCAAATGCTTGGAGGAATAAGAATGGTCTATATTATTTTGGGCAAGGGCTTCGAGGAAGCTGAGGCAGTCATTCCCTGCGATCTTTTGCGCCGTGCGGGCGTGGATGTTCGCTTTGTTGGCATCGGCACGAAAACCGTTGTCGGGGGTCACTCAATTGCAATCGAGGCAGATTGCTTAGCAGAACAGGCAGATTTGACGCAGGCGGATATGATCGTGCTGCCTGGTGGACTTGGCGGCGTAGAGTCCATCCTTGCGTGCCAAAAGGTGCTTGATGCGGTCGTTTCGCTGAATGAACAGGGGAATTTTGTTGCTGCAATTTGTGCTGCACCGACGATTTTTGCCAAGCTGGGCATCGTCAGTGGCAAGAAGGCGACCTGCTACCCGGGAATGGAAAATGAGATGGCGGATGCTATCATGTGTGATTGCGATGCTGTGCGTGACGGAAATATGATCACGGGAAGAGCAGCGGGAACGGCATTTGCCTTTGGTTTGGAGCTGGTCAGAGCGCTTTGCTCGAATGAAATTGCCGATCGGATCGCAACTGGAGTCGTTGCCCATTAAGGAGGGTGCTTATGCCTGATAATAAGTTTTATTCAAATTCGGACGATCTGTCGATCGATACGCTTCTTGAAGAGACCAAGATGCAGATCGATGCAGCACCGGGTGAGGCATCGTCTATTTTGCATGACGATGCGATGCCTCGAGCTGCAGAGCTCAGACCTTCCGTCAGCTATGATACGCAGGAATATGTGCCTGTGCAGAATGTACCGCAGCAGCCTGCGCAGCCGGATTTTATGCCGGATTTCGGGGATGCTTTTGCCGATTACGGTGTTTATGAACAGCCGGCAGAGCAGATGCCGATGGAGGAATACGAACAGGAAGATTATGAAGACGAGCTAATGACGCAGGATGAGGATCCGAAGCCCAAAAAGCCGAAGCGCAAGACAGGAAAACGCATTATCCCACTCTTCGTCAAGGTTTTGCTGTATGTGGTGATCGTCGGTGTCGTTGCTGTTGGCTTGGGTTATGGCGCATGGGAATGTGTCAAGGACGTGCTTGCCTTCGGCAGAGCCTCTGATGAGGTCACGCTGACGGTCAAAGAGGGCGATACTGTTGAGGACATTGCGCAGCAGCTTCACGACAAGGGTGTGATCAAATACCCGTGGTTGTTTGAGTTTTATTGCGATTTTACTGACTCTGCGGATAAGATTGAGCCGAATAAGGATGGAGAAGCCTATACGCTTTATTACAACTACGATTATCATGCACTTATTGCCGGTATGCGCAATCACATCACACGAACTGAGGTTCGTGTGATGATACCGGAGGGCTATACGGCTGCGCAGATCTTTGATTTGATGGAGGAGAAGAAGGTCTGCACGGTAGAACAGCTGAAGGATTGCGCCTCGAATTATGAATTTGATTATTGGTTCTTAGAGGATGTTGCCTACGGCGAGAGCAACCGCCTGGAGGGCTTCCTCTATCCCGACACCTATGACTTCTATGAAGAAGACGAGCCGGAGCGTGTGCTGGACAAGCTCCTGTCGAACTTCAACAAAAAGTTTGGTGAAGAAGCAAGGGAGAAGCTCAATGCGCTGAATGTGAAGCTTGAGGAACGCTGGCGCAGCGCAGGCTATGGCGATGATTATATCGATGAGAATCGCTTTACGGTCCGTGATTTGATGTGCGTTGCTTCCATGATCGAGAAGGAAGCGGCGGCATATGATGAGGCAGGCAACATTTCCTCGGTTATTTACAACCGTCTGTGCAATCCTGCGGATTATCCGTTCCTGAACATCGATGCTACGGTCGTTTACGCCCTGGGCGGCAGCGTGGACGGAGCGTTAACCTATGAGGATACGCAGGTGGACAGCCCCTATAACACCTATGTGGTCAAGGGTTTGCCGGCAGGACCGATCTGCAATCCGGGCTTGAGCAGTATTTCCGCCGCATTGTACCCGAAGGATACGAATTATTTCTACTATGCGCTTGATACGCAGACCGGTTATCATCATTTCTCTGAGACCTACGCAGAACACAATGAGTTTTTAGAAGGACAAGATTATGGTTAAACCTGAATTATTGGCACCTGCAGGAGATATGGAGCGACTAAAAATGTCGGTGCTCTATGGTGCAGATGCGGTTTATTTGGCAGGGACAAGCTTTGGCATGCGCTCGTTTGCGGGCAATTTCAGCCCCGACGAGCTGCCCCAAGCGGTCAAATTTGCGCATGAGCATGGTGTGAAGGTCCATGTCACCGTGAACACCATGCCTCGCAACGAGGAGCTTGCGGCACTGCCTGCGCATTTAGAACTGCTCAACGACGTCGGCGTTGATGCGTTGATCATTGCGGACTTGGGCGTGTTCCGTATGGCTGAAAAATATGCCCCAAGATGCGAACGCCACGTTTCGACACAGATGAGCATTGCAAACCATGCCTGCGCAAGTGCGTGGTACGACCTTGGAGCTAAGCGTGTGGTTTTGGCACGTGAATTGTCGCTTGAGGAGATCCGTACGATCCGCCAAAACACACCAAAGGAATTGGAAATCGAAACCTTTGCACATGGCGCAATGTGTGTGTCATATTCCGGACGCTGCCTTCTGTCGAATTATATGACCGGCAGAGACAGTAATCGGGGCGCCTGCGCACAGCCTTGTCGTTACCAATATGCGCTGATGGAGGAGAAACGCCCGGGAGAGTATTTCCCCGTTTTTGAGGATGAGAAGGGGACATATATCATGAATTCCCGTGATATGTGCATGATCGACCACTTGGATGACCTTATGGAAGTCGGTGTGGATTGCATCAAGATTGAAGGCCGTGCGAAATCCGCTTATTATGCTGCCATCGTGACGGGTGCATATCGCCATGTGCTTGATGATGTTGCAGCAGGCAGACCGATCGATCCTGTGTGGCGTGATGAGGTGGAGCATGTGTCGCATCGCCACTATGCCACAGGCTTCTTCTACGGTCAGCCCGGGCAGTATTTTGAAAATTCACGCTACATCCGTTCCTGGCAGGTTTGCGCCATTGTTACCGATTGTGACGAGCAGGGAAATGCGACGCTTTCACTTCGCAACAAGTTCTCGACAGGCGATACATTGCAGATCGTCGGACCTGATCTCAGACCGTTTTCCTTTGAAGTCCCTGTGATGCGAGATGAAAACGGGGAAGAGCTGACCCAACCTCGCACACCGCAAATGGTCTTCCAAATGCAGCTTCCCAAGGTGGTTCCGCCACTGAGTATCCTACGCCACGCTGTTGATTTATCTCCGCAATAAAAAAATTTAAGAATTTCAAAAAAAGTACTTGCTTTTTTGGAAAAAGTGTGCTATTATACTTGAGCGCTTGAGCGTGGTATGCGCCGGTAGCTCAGTTGGATAGAGTGACTGGCTACGAACCAGTAGGTCGGGGGTTCGAGTCCCTTCCGGCGTACCAGCACCTGAAAACAAAACGTTTTCAGGTGCTTTTTTTATTTCATAACAAGTTCATAACATCTGTGTGTATGATAATAGTTGTAAGACAAAAAAGGAGGAACATGAAAATGAAAAAGCGATTACTATCCGTGGTGTTATTGTTTGCAATTATGATCGGTGTGTTCGGTGCACCTCCGGTTCATGCCGAGGAGAAGATCGTCGATGTAACAAAGTACAGCTACACCGTTATGCCGATCCTGGCTCCGTTTACCTACTATCTGTATGTAAAAACGGACAATCCCGATCCGACCAGCTTCCGTTTGGTTGATCAAAGCAGTGAGTTTTACGATGAAGGCGACAAGGGTGAAATTCTGATTTGGCATACCGACGGCACCGGGAACAGCGTAGAATGCGATCCGGGGACGTATTATATTTTGCAGGAGATCTACCCTGATGTTGTCTATGAAGATGAGAGCATCTATCGGGTGAACGGAGGATATGTTTTTACGGCAGAGGGAGCATATTCCGATGGTGGAGAGTTTGTTTTGCTGCAAAAAACGGAAAGTGGCAGAACTATTTTGCACGATTCTTTTGAACAAACAGACATCACCGTACCTTGCCAAACGCTGGAAACCAAGGTCTCCTATCTGATCGACACCTGCACAAGTGAGGACAACGGCTTTTTTGAAAATCTGGATGCAGTGCAGGCACGTTTGGAGGAAATTGCCGTTTATCCGAGAATGTACAAGGATCGCTCAAAGGTGAATGAAAAAACGCCGTATCCGATGATCATTAAACCGTCCTATCCTGAGAATTCGCTGAGCAATTTCTATAATATGTATGAATACTTGCCGTGGGATATTTTGACAAGCAAGGCATATCCTTTCGTACTCAGCTCTTTGGGGTTCCCGAGCACGATGATTGCAGTTGCAAGAGAATTGGAACCGGAATGCACCTACGAGGACGCATCTTTGCATTGGATGGTCAATATCATATTCGATGGGGAAGAACATGCCTATGGTGGCGCAGGTGAGGGTGAGCGTGATCCTGTTTATGCCGATCAGATTGAAAAGCACTTTACTTTTGAGGGCAAGAATGATTTTTGCACGAACGGAACGATCGAGGGATATTATGATTATTTGCGCTCCCTCGATGAGATCGGCGCTGCAAATTTGGCGGAATTTGAGGGCTTGCTTTTGGGCGGAGCAACGTTTCAGCAGACGTTCCGCAATTGCGGCGGTTCCTGGATCAGCGTTTACGGCGGATATTCCTATATTGTGCCATTAGGAGAATCGACAAGGATCGTCTCCGATGCGTGGGTGGATGGCCGTTACATCGGTGACTATGAGACACTGGAACGTGGCGCAGAGCTTGAGGATCATCCGCATGCGGATATTGTCGTGCCGGATATGACATTTACGGACCGCAACGGCGATACTTATACGCAAGATGTGATCTTTGCCTATGATTACGAAACCGATGATTGGAGAGCGCCGTACTTCTATTCGGGAAAGGATTATTATTCTTCCGCATGGGAGCTGCCCGAGGAATTTATTCTGACGCAGGAAGAGGCGCAAGCATATTTGACCAATGAAAACAAATACAACATGCCTAATGAATGGCTGATCTATGACGGAACGGCTTATCCCGGAACATCTTTTGAGGCAGTGCACCCGTCCTCTTTGAGCATTACGGAAGAGATCACGCTCTATGTTGGTGAAAATGCGCAAATTGAAATGCAAATTGAGCCGTCTGATGCTACCAACCAAACTGTGCATTTGGAATCCTCTGATCCGGAGGTTGCGGAGGTATATTTGTATCATGACAGAGTCTATGCTAGAGAGCAGGGAACCGCCATCATTACAGCCTACACAGAAGACGGAAACATTAGCGCAAGCTGCACGGTCACGGTGACGGAAAAGCCGACTGGCTGCGACAATGGGGAGCATAGCTGGAATGCAGGCTTCGTGACACAGGAGGCGACCTGTACACAGGCAGGTGTTTTGACCTATACATGCACGCTGTGTGGAGCTGAGGAATATGATCAGATCGATCCGATCGACCATGAATACGACAACTGTTCCATCATTGAAGAAGCGACCTGCACAAGCGTTGGCACGATGACATTTGCGTGCACAATGTGCAATGCTGAAATTACGCAGGAAATTCCGATGCTTGAGCATGAATACGATAGCTATTATATCACTAAAGAAGCGACCTGCACGAGTGTTGGTACGATGGCATTTGTCTGCACGCTGTGCAATAACGAGATCACGCAGGAAATTCCGATGCTTGAGCATGAATACGATAGTTATTATATCGCTAAAGAAGCGACCTGCACGAGTGCTGGTACGATGGCATTTGTCTGCACGCTGTGCAATAACGAGATCACGCAGGAAATTCCGATGATCGACCATGTATACGATGAATGCCTGATCGAACAGGAGCCAACCTGCACCGAAGCAGGTTTAAGAGTTTATATCTGCACAATGTGCGAAGCTCGAATCGAAGAGATTGTGCCTGCTGCCGGACATTGCTATGCTGGCAATACCTGTGTAAACTGCTCACAGCAGCTGCAAACGTATCAGTTTTCGGATGTGGATGCGACAGCTTATTATGCGGAGGCAGTAAACTGGGCTGCCTCGCAGCAAATCACGACTGGAACTTCTGCAACGACCTTCAGCCCGAATGCGATCTGCACAAGAGCTCAGGTGGTGACATTCCTCTGGAGATCGATGGGTTCGCCTGCACCAAAGAGTGCAAATAACCCGTTTCAGGATGTGAAAAAGAGCGATTATTTCTTCTATGCGGTTTTGTGGGCGGTCGAAAACGGCATCACGACAGGAACTTCGGCAACGACGTTTAGTCCAAATGCGGGCTGTACCCGTGCGCAGGTTGTGACATTCTTGCACAGATCGTTTGGAAGCCCGAAAACGCAGCGCAGCAATCCGTTTACAGATGCACAGAAAGGCTACTATGTCGATGCGGTTTTGTGGGCTGTGGACCATGGAATCACTACAGGCATGAGCAAAACGAGCTTTGCGCCCGAGAGTACTTGCAGCAGAGCGCAGATCGTGACATTCCTGTTTAGAGCGGCTTCTTTCCGATAATAATTATGCTCAGCGGTTTTTTAACCGCTGAGCATAATTATATTTCATTAGAAGAGATAGCTGTACTTTTCCTTGACCGTGACGATCATCAGCTCGATCTCCTTGGGAAGATCGTTTGCTGCATCAATGTCATAGTCCTTAGTATCAAACAGACGGACACGAACCTTGCCGTCAGGCAGGAAGCAGAAACCGCAGTTCTTGGAGTCTTCCATATCCTCGGCGGTCTGGAAGAGTGTGATCTTATCCTTGCAGGGCTGTGCGTCATACGGGCAGAACGGTGTGCAGTTGCCGCACTCGTTGCACATCTTGTCAACATGGAGGATCTGCGTACGGCCGTCAGCGAAGCGGATGACAACATTTGCGCGGTTCGGGCAGACATCTGCGCAGTTCTGGCAAACGGTGTTGCAATCCAAGCAACGATCGCCTTCGCAAGCGACATCCTTTGCCATGGCGAGAATGCCCTTCTTTGCGATGGCTTCTGCCTCGGTCGGATAAGCTGCGTTGGGAATATCATATTCGTACTTCTTGCCGATGACGATCTCAGCAAACTTTGCTGCATCTGCGATGCCTTCAACAACGGTTGCAGGACCACGCATTGCATCGCCGGCTGCATAGACATTTTCAATGTTGGTCCGGAAGGCAGGACGCTTCTTAGCGCTCAGCTCAATGCCGTTTGCCTCGAACAGCTTGTCATCAACCTGCTCACCGACAGCGGAAATGACCAAATCGCAATCGATCTCGACCGTTTCACCGGTGGGAACGGGGCTTCTTCTGCCGGAAGCATCGGGCTCACCGAGCTTCATCTTGTTGCAGATCAGCTTGCCGTCCTTCTGTGCAACAGGAGCAACCAGTTCCAAGAAGTTGACACCGTCTTCAATCGCCAGCTCGAGCTCTTCGGCATCAGCAGGCATATACTTCTTGGTGCGGCGGTAGACAAGAGTAGAGGACTTGGCGCCTGCACGCTTTGCGACTCTCGCAGCGTCCATCGCAGTGTTGCCGCCACCAATGACAGCAACATGACCCAGCTCGCCGCCCTTACCGGACTTCATGTCCTCGAGCCAGCCGATGACACCGCGGACGTTGCCTTCGATGTCGAGCTTGCCGGGTTTCCATGCACCGACAGCGTAGAGAATGTGGGTGTAGCCCTGTGCCTTCAATTCCTCGACACTCGGAGCTTCGGTGTTGAGCTTGACCTCAGCGCCGTATGCGAGCATGAGCTCAATGTCCTTGTCGATCGCTTCGTGAGAGATACGGAACTCGGGGATGACATGGCGAACGATGCCGCCGAGCTTATCGGTCTTTTCAAAAATGGTGCAAGCAACACCGGCTCTGCCGAGGAAGTATGCAGCGGCAATGCCGGTCGGGCCACCGCCAATAATAGCAGCCTTCTTGCCGGCAACGGGTTCGGGCTTCTTGATCGATGCCATCAGAGCGTCGATGCCCTTTTCAGCCGCGATGAGCTTGGTTGCACGAATCTGTACGGACTCGTCATAGAAGTTGCGGCTGCACTTGCCCATGCAGCGATGTGCGCAGATGGTGCCGGTGATGAAGGGCAGAGCGTTCTTCTGAACGATCAGCTCGAGAGCTTCATTGTAAAGACCCTTCTTGCACAGCTCGATATATTCGGGAATGTCCTGCTCGATCGGGCAGCCACCCTTACACGGAGCGATGTAGCAATCGATCCAGGGCACACCGTCAGAGTTCTTGCGAGAGGGAAGGGGCTTAATGGGCTTGACATGGTGATAGTCCGTACGGCACTCGAGGGACATCTTTGCAATGGCATCGGTGTCGGTGCACTCGAAGGGCTTAAATTCAATATTTTCGACCTTTTTGCACATCTGAACCAAACGGTTATATCCGCCGGGCTTCAAGATGGTGGTTGCAACGGTGATGGGCCAAATGCCTGCTTGCAGCAGCTTATCGCAGTTGAAGTATTCTGCACCGCCGGCAAAGGAAATCTTCATCTTGCCGCCAAACTGTGCGCTGATACGACGGCACATTTCGATGGTCAAGGGGAAGAGGCTGCGACCGGACATATACATCTCGTTGTTCGGCAATTCGCCACGAGTGGTGTCAACAGGGAAGGTGTTCGACAGCTTCAGACCGAATTCCAAACCGTTCTGATCTGCCAAAGCCTGCAGACGTTCGAACATCGGAACAGCATCCTTCCACTGCAGATCTTCGTTGAAATGATGATCGTCAAAGACGATGTAATCATAGCCCATGCCGTCAAGAATGCTTCTTGCATCCTGATAACCCAAAATGGTCGGGTTGCATTTGACGAAGGTGTTGACCTTCTTCTCGCTGATCAGGTAGGAGGCGATACGCTCGATCTCATCGGGTGGGCAGCCGTGCAGCGTGGAGAGGGTGACACTGCGCGAAACACGGGGAGAGATATTTGCAATGAAGTCTGCTTCTTCCGGGAACAGCTCGGTCAAAACTGCTTTGCACTCAGCAAAAATAGGTGCACGGGTCGCATCCTTCATGGACTCGATGTAGTTATCGATCTTCTCGCTCTTAATACCTGCCAAATCATAACCGACAGACATATTGAAAACGAAGCCATCGGGATCACCGTAGCCCCAAACCTTCGCCATGACCTTCAGAGCACACCAAGCCTTGATATATTCATCAAGTGCCTGACGAACCTCAAGCTCGGTCGACCATTCCTGGTTATAGCCTTCGTCATCTGCCAAAATGCAGGGACGCGGTACGCAGCGTGCAAGATCCTCACCGTCCATCTGCTGCACTGTCTTGACCTCAAAGAAACGAGAGCCTGCAACGTAGGAAGCGATGATGTTCTGTGCAAGTTGGCTGTTCGGGCCGGCTGCAGGACCAAAGGGGGTCTCGATCTTCTCACCGAAGATGGGCAGCGTTTTGGCAGGATCAGCCTTGTATTCGGTGTGGATACCGAAGATCTCACTGCTGTTTTCACGCTCGGTGATCACCCAGCGCATCAGATCCTTAAAGGGAATCGGATACATTCTTTCAGACATATAAAATCCTCCTTGATATATTTGGATAAATGATTAATATTCGCAGTCGTTCAGTGCGCCCCAAAGCTTCTTGGACTCTTCCATGATATGAGCGTTGGCAGCCTCTTCATCAATGCCGATGAGTTCACGATCCTTCATCAGAATCTTGCCGTTTGCGATGGTGGTCTGGCACTGACGGCCGGTCATACCGAAGATCATGTGACCATCGATATTGGCATCGGAGAACGGGGTGAAGGGCTTGTAGTCCATGACGATCACGTCAGCAGCAGCGCCGATTTCGAGCACGCCGAGCTTGTCTTCGAAGTACTTTGCGCCGATGAGAGCGTTGTTCTTGAACAGCATATCGGTGACTTCGCACCAACCGACATTCGGCAGGCAGGCGTTCTGACGCTGTGCGCAAAGAGCGACCTTGATGGACTCTAACATATCGTTCGTGTAAGCATCGGTGCCCATGCCGAGCAGGATGCCTGCCTTATAAAGCGGCAGAACGGGGCAGGTACCGACAGCATTGCCCATGTTGGACTCGGGGTTGTTGACGACCATGGTATTGGTGTTCTTGATGATTTCAATCTCAGCGGAGTTGACGTGGATGCAGTGACCTAAAATGGTCTTTTCACCCAAAATGCCGTGATCCTGCAATCTCTGAATGGGACGTCTGCCGTAGTTCTGCAAAGAATCATAAACGTCATTCATACCCTCAGAAACATGGATATGATAGCCGGTACGACCGTTGTTTGCAGCGACCATGCGCTCAAAGGTCTTGTCAGAAATGGTGAACAGAGCGTGACCGCCGAACATGGCAGCAAGCATCGGGTCCTTTTCCTTCTCGCAGTAGGAGATGAAGTCAGCATTTTCCTGAATTGCCTGCAGGGATTTCTCTTCGCCGTCACGGTCGGAGACCTCATAGCACAGGCAGGAACGGATGCCAAACTGCTTGGCAGACTCTGCAATCTGGAACAGGGAACCGGGGATCTCACCGAAGGAAGCGTGATGGTCAAAAATGGTGGTGACACCCTGCTTGATGCAGTCGATGTAGAGAGCATCGGCGCTTGCCTTGGTGCCGGAGAGCATCAGCTTGCGGTCGATTGCCCACCAAGTGCCGTCGAGAACCTCGTAGAAGTTGGTGGGGTTATTGCCCTTGATGGAAAGTCCACGTGCAAGTGCGGAATAGATATGCGTATGCGCATTGATGAGCGCAGGCATGATCACGCCACCCTTGGCATCGACAAATTCCGCATCGGAATATTTTGCCTTCAAATCGGCGGTGGTGCCGATATCCTTGATTTTTGTGCCATCGATCACAACGCCGCCATCGGGAAGATAGGGGATGGTTTGGCTTCTCGTGATGAGCTTACCGTTGGCAAGAATGTACATAAACAATACCTCCTAAGAATTTTGGTAACAAAAAATGGGGATGCAGAACCCATAGTTCAACATCTCCACTCAAATTACTGAGTGATAGTCCATAGCCCGTGCGCGCAGCACTTCGTTACAGCTATCAATCTTCAATTGCTCTTTCATTATAGCTGAAACAGCGGAAAATTGCAATATTTTTCCCGTTGCTAATTTCTACAAAATTTCGATCCAATTTTAAGCAATTTTCACGGAAGACTTTACTTTTACAGAAAAAGAAGGTAAAATCAATTCGGAAATGGGGGATGTGATCATGACCGAGGTATCGATTGTCCGCTGCGAGGACTATTCTGATCAAAATTGCAAACGGGCGCTTGAGGCGGTATTGAAGCCTTTGGGTGGCTTGGAATGGGTCAAAGAGGGAATGCGGATCGTCATTAAGGCGAATTTGGTTTCTGCCGCCAAGCCTGAAAAGGCGGTTACCACACATCCGAAGCTTTTGACAGCGTTGACATGTCTGTTGAAGGCACGAGGCGCACATGTTGTGATCGGGGACAGCCCGGGGAATTTGTATAATGCCAAGGTTTTGAACCATGTCTATTCCGTGACAGGCTTGACGGAAGCAGAAAATGCAGGAGCGGAGCTTAACCGTAATTTTGCGCAGAAGCAAGCGGATTTCCCCGATGCAAAGGTCGCAAAGCGCTTTGCTTATACGGCATACTTGGATGATGCCGATGCAATTATCAGCTTTTGCAAGCTCAAAAGCCACGGCATGATGTCACTTTCGGCGGCAACGAAGAATCTGTTCGGCGCAGTGCCCGGAACGACTAAGCCCGAATATCATTTCAGATATCCGGAGCCGTTGGATTTTGCGGGCATGATCGTCGATTTGAATACCTATTTTAAGCCAAAGCTGTTCCTTGTCGATGCAGTCAAGGCGATGGAAGGCAACGGTCCGACGGCAGGAACCCCTGTACATATGGGGGCAATTTTGGCAGGAACGGATTGCCACAAGGTGGATCTTGTCTGCTGTAAGCTGATCGGCTTGGAGCCGATGTCGGTGCCGACGCTTCGTGCTGCGGCAAATTTCGGCTATATCGATGAGAATGCGGAAAATGTCGAAATTTCGGGCGATGTGGAAGCGTTTATCAAGTCAGATTTTCGGCGGATCGAGCGAGGGAAGGGAATGCAGTTTCAGGACGTTCTTCCGGGCGTGTTTGGTCGGACATTCAGTTCTGTAGCTCGTCTTGCATTGCGATCTTCACCCCGGCTGAAGAAAAATGAATGTGTGGGATGTGGACTATGCGCAAATATTTGTCCTGCAAAGGCAATCGAGATCAAAAAGCAGAAAGCAAAAATCGTGAAAAAGCAGTGTATTCGCTGCTTCTGCTGTCAGGAATTTTGTCCCAAAGGTGCTATGAAGGTGCACAGACCGTTGATTGCTAAAATTTTGAACCGAGGGTAAAATACATGTTGCTTTTTGACGGAGTTTTCAGTATAATAATTGCGATTATCTGAAAGGAAATTGCAGAATGTTTGAGATTTTGAGAGATGGTCCAAGACCTGTAGCATGGGGAACTTATATCATTGCTGATCGCATGATCGAGCTGACAACGAAGTTCAGCTATGTTCATATGATGTGCTATAAGTATGAGTGCGAGAAAACCCGTGAGCCGGATTATTACATACAGACCAGCTTTGATGATATTGAAGCAGAACGCATCAAAGCAAATGAGGAAAATAAATTAGAGGGTCTTCCAGAAATTGAATTTAAGGATAATTACTTGGAGACTACGGCGGTTTACCGCAAGATTGCGGAGGCTTTCATCGATGATGATATTTTCCTGTTCCACGGTTCGGTGATCGCTGTTGATGGCGAGGCATATCTTTTTACAGCTAAGAGCGGCACGGGAAAATCCACGCATACAGCACTGTGGCGTGACATGTTCGGTGAGCGTGCGGTGATGGTCAATGATGATAAGCCGCTTCTTGAGATCAAGGAGGACAAGGTGATCGTGCATGGCAGCCCTTGGAACGGCAAGCACGGTTTGGGCGAGAATATTTCGGTTCCGCTCAAAGCGCTGTGCGTTTTGGAGCGTGGCGAGAAGAATATGATCGAGAGAATCGATGCGACGAGTGCACTGCCGCTTCTGTTGCAACAGACGAATCGAATGAGCGATCCTTCGAAATTGATGAAAACACTGGGCTTGGTCGATAAGCTGATGAAGCTTGTGCCGATCTACCGTCTGAAATGCAACATGGACCCCGAAGCGGCAAAAGTCGCATATGAGGGAATGCAGACGAAATAATTATGTAATTAAAATATGAAAAAGTTCCGAATCTCGGTTGGATTCGGAACTTTTTTGGTTGTAATACTAATCGCCGATTAAAACATTCATTTTCATCGGCGAAGGCAGTAAAAAAACGCTTTTTTTACTGCCCGTTTTTTGCGCTTATAATACTGTTTCTTGATAAAATGGTTTGAAAACCATTTTATTGCAGGATGAACATCCTGCACCGCCTGTGGCGGCAAGAAAAGTATTGTACAACATTCTTGTCGGCTACGCCGCC